>MHGQ01000050.1:0-899 GCA_001805645.1 Omnitrophica WOR_2 bacterium RIFCSPHIGHO2_02_FULL_50_17
ATATCCGGGGATTGCAGAGGCGGTCAGCAGAAAAATCGTTGTCAACCGAAAAAGTTTTCCCGCGCCCCTTAAAATCTTTTGCTGGACGCGGCTGAGCCGGGAAGGATTCGTTACCTCACTGATACCGCCGGCCGCCGTTACAGAAAAGCTGCCAACGACTCCCCCCGAAAAATACTTCCTCGGTATATGTGTTTGGGTGGCGGGGTCGTAGTCTTCCTTAATATAGTTGTACACACCCCCTTGGAAGGCCTGCATATATTGCTCGTAAATCTTCCCATTGATGCGTTCGTCTTTTGTATCGATGCCCTCGGTTTTATTCCGGTCGACATAGATCCGGCTCAAAGCGCCTTCCTTTAATCTTTTTTTATACCACGCCGCCAAAATCAGGGAGTGGAAAATCTGCCGCAGATTGGCAAAGATTTTGCCCTCATTGACTTCTTTTTCGATTTCTGGAAGAATGGTTTCGCGAATGATTTCCGTTGACACTTCAAGGCCGGGGGTTCGTCCCTCCCGACGCTCCACTTCGTTCCGGTCGGGACTCCGACCGACCCCGACGTTACGTCGGGGGAGGGTCGGAGCTGTCCCCTGATTCATTGCTAAATAATCTTCTTCCAACATAACTCGCAGACGACTCTCGACAACAAAGGCGCTTGCGCCCTGCGTGTAGACCACGGCCTTTTGCGGCACAATCCAAACCTTGTTAAACGCATTCATCGGAATTTCCGTTATCCCGTATTCTTCATAAATTCTTTTATATATCCTCTCCCAGAACCCCCGTCCCAATTCTTCTTCCGGATACGTTATGGAAGCCGTCAGCTGTTTCAGCAGATAGTCCTGGGCCAAAAGGTCCCGTCCCATCTCGGTCTTTCCAAAATACGGCGGAATAATTTTATGGCTCT
>MHGQ01000050.1:988-6133 GCA_001805645.1 Omnitrophica WOR_2 bacterium RIFCSPHIGHO2_02_FULL_50_17
CAGGGGCAAATTCAATACTGTTTGAGGAATCCCCTGAGCATGCGTAACGCCCGACGGAATGCTCACAGTCATGATGAATATCAACGTGAACAATATCGACAAAATACGACAGGGAAGAGTTATCCGCCTCCTAGGGGCGCGCATGTCCATGAGATTATTCTTTCAGGCTTAAGACGTTTTTCATCTGTCTTCCTACGGCCGTCAATACTTCCTCGCATCCGATAGCATCCATACACAGCGGTTTGTCACAGCCCGGGAAAACGCTGTTGCAGTAACAGGGACTGCAGGGGATAGGGCTTTGAATGATAATATGCCTCGCATCTTTATCCACAAGAGAAGCCGCCCGGCTGGGTCCAAAAACGGAAACCGTCGGCGTGCCCACAGCGATGGCTATGTGCAAGGGAGCCGAATCATTCGTGATCAAGACAGCACACCGCTGAAGGAGGGCCGCGGTTTGTTTCAAATTTGTTTTACCACAAGCATTGATCAGCTGAAGCTTAGAAATCCTGCTGAGTTCCAACACGGTGTCCTGATCGTCTCGGGAGCCAAAAACGATAATCTTCGCTTGATACGCGGCAGACACCGCCTCAACAACATGGGCATATTTTTCAATCCCCCATCGCTTCTGAGAGACAACGTCCCTCGAGTTTTTCCCGCCGCCGGGAAATATCCCAATGAGAATGTCATTGCATTCAATATTATTTTGTCTTAAGAAACGACCGGCAAATTCCCTATCCTTTTCCGGTACCTCCACCGTAAGGCTTCGGTCCTCGATCTGCGCCCCGACGAATCTTGCAATGTCCAAGTGAATATCCGCCGTCCAGCGCCTGTCCTGTTCATCCCACGGTATTTTGTGGGTGAGGGAGAACCCCGAACCGTCCTTCGTATAACCGATGCGGCAGGGAATGCCGAAGGCCAGGACAAGCAAGTGAATGAAACCGGAGTAATGAAAAACAAACGCCGTTTCAAATTTTTGTCTTCGTATTTGAAAGATGAGACGGATAATTCCCTTCGAATCGGGGCGAAATAATACGGATTCATCGAACGATATTATTTCATCAATGTCCGGATTGCCCTCCATAATCTCAGCTGAGCGTCGGCCCGTCAAAAGCGCCATATGGGCCGCCGGAAACCTGCGGCGCAATGCCCGCATCGCGGGCGTCACCAGAATCGTATCGCCGATGGCATGGGTCTTGACCAGCAAAATCCGTTTAGGCATGCGAGAAAGCAATGGGCTTGCCTCCTTTTCCTGTATCTAACGGCACTAAAATAGTGTCAACCTTCTGTTGTCCGGCGCAGGCGGATGAATTCGCAAGATTTACTATCGCCATGCCGATCCCCAAGAGTGTCCACATGGTTTCTTCGGAATAATAACTGTCGGCCAACGAAACGGTCAGGACGGAGATCATGGCGGCGCTGAAACCAAGAATCATGGTGCGATAATAAGGTTCAACCCACTTCTTTAGCAACACATCCCGGACGGAACAAAACAGCTTAAAAAGCAGCCATAGCCAGAACATCAAGCCGGGAATCCCGAGCTCGTAAAGAATCTGCAAATAAATGCTGTGGGCGGGAAAAAAGGCCCCTCCTCCGAATCCAAAACCGTAAGTCCCCAAAAATTCTTCAAAGCCGGCTCCCCAGATGAGATATCGCGGGGCCATCGACTGCCTCCCGTGGAGAAGCTGAGCCTTTTCGGGCCATGGCCAGGTGCCATATACCAAAATCATTGATATCATAAGGATCGTTATAATCATGGCAGATGAAAACAAAAGATGTTTTCTTAACGGTCTGCAGGCTGCCGCCATAAAGAATAATCCGACCAAGAGTCCCAGTGTTCCACCCTTGGAAATGGTGGTCATGTGCCCGTAAGCCATAAAGAATATCATCAACGCAAGAATCCACCGCTTCTTCAGACTTGTGGTCACCAGAAAGATCGTGACGGCCAGGAGAATGGCGACGTTTAAAAGATAAGCGGTCATGGGAGAATAAATAAATCCCATGCCTCTCGTCCTGGCCATATGAATAAAACTGAAATATAAAGAGACATTCTCGCTGCGGTAAAATTCTTTCCATACCGGATCTCCATGCAAAGAATAAGCCGCCACCGCAGCGTTCATCAACCCCACGCATATCAAAAGCCAGACGGCGATATGGAGAATCTTTTTCGTCCGGATCACTGTCACGGAAAGAACGAATCCCAGATAACAACAAATGATGGAAAAAAGGACGACCAACCCGGTGCTCAAATCTGGAGTCCAAAACAGAGTCATAACAAACCAAAGGAAGAAGAAAAGCGCCGGCAAATCCAGAGCTGTTTTCGGGTAAGGAGGCCTTGCCTTGGCCATTCGGGCAAAACCCCACACCAGCGATGCTATGACCACCAATACATTGGGTAAGAGGGCCCGCAACGCCACAATGTCCATCGGAACGATATCGATGCGCCACATCCTCGGGGGGACAGAATGAGCCGAACTGACCTGGAACTGAAACAAATGACACATGGAGGAGAGTAAAAACAGGAAATAAGAGAGTTCAGGGTAAAAAAACAGGGACAATACGAATAAACTAACAATGAATAACACAAGGGCATACGAAGGGTATAAAATGACGGCGTATGCCAGAAGACATTGCGTCATAAGGATCAGAATCCAAGAGATCCATCTTGAAGAATTTGTCCGCGGAATGCCCCTTGCTTCCATGCGCTCTCCCCTCCCTCAACCTCCATGACGCGCCCCCCATCCACAGGATATAACGCTATCAGCCTTTTCCCGTCAACTGATTCAACACCTTCTTGCTCGTTACCAAAAAACTGAAAATATTTTCCGCCAATCTGATGCGGGGATTATGATAATAAAGCGACGGCAGAAGCGCGGCATCAGACGGCAATAAACTATCCGTTGGAGACAAAGTCCCTTCCTGGATCGCAAGTTGGTAGAGGTTGGTGTGCGGTTCAATGCGTGGCACGTTCACACTGATGTGCATAAATTTTTTCTGCGGAAGAAGAAAATTTGTTTTAACTAACAGCCATAAGAGGGCTGCGATATCCCCGTAATTCTGTCCAGGAGCGTTTATAAAAAAGCTGAAGTCAAATCGGGATACCTTAAATTTTTTGGCAAGGTTGTAGACTTTTCTGATATCCTCTTTTTTGATTCCTTTTCGCAAAATCTTAAGGGCCTTATCCGAATATCCATCGGGCGAGAATATAAAAAGATAACAGCCCGCCCTGTGAGCCAAGTCCACAAAATTTTCATCTATGCCTTTAAAATGGAAAAAGGCCGCCCACCCCACCCTGATTCCCCTTCTAATGATCTCTTCACATATTTCTATAGCATGCTGAGGAGGAACGTTAAAAATCGAATCTGCAAAGGTAAATTGTCTCACGCCGTATTTCTCAACAATCTGCTCAATCTCATCGACGACTTTCGAGGGAGAACGCAGCCGCAGACTGCGCCCTGTCAAAAAAGGATAGGTGCAGTAAGAGCAATTAAGAAGACATCCCCTCTTGGATTGCACGCCTATTCCCTCGCCACCATCCTTGTATCGCGATACTTCGAGAAGATCCAAGTTTGGAGAAGCATCTTCAAGATCCGGGAGCGGCCGCGGGCCGCTGAAAACCAGCTTTTCATCCTCTCGATAGTAAATGCCTTTGACCCTCCCCGGATTTGACAAATTATTAAGCAATTCTGGAAATGACTCCTCTCCTTCTAAGTAGACACCGAAATCAATCTTAAGGTTGCGGCTCATAATATCTTCCGCAAACAAGGAAAAAGCGGCGCCCCCGACGACAAGGTAAGACTGAGGTGCGGCCTTTTTTATCAGTTCTACCGTCGGCTCCAATGTCTTGTAATGGTAATACATATCTCTATAAGAGGTCGTATCGATATTCCGCAGGGAAAGTCCTACGATATCGGGCTTGAAATCCTCTATTCTTTTTCTTATAGCCCCGTAAGGGTCGTCCTCGATATTAGGGTCAAGGATGGAGACCTCATGTCCATTCAAATTATTGGCCAGATATGCCAACCCCAAAGGGAGGATCGGGGTCTCTCTTCTGCCGAGATAAGACTGGACAAGCAATACCCTCATGTATTCCTTCTAATTTTTATTGCATCCCGAATCTTTTTGAGAAAACCGCTGATCCCAAATAACATTTCGTTGATCATGGGTCTGTCCAATAACGCCACCACATGCTTGTTGATCAAAATCTTGATTATAAAATTAGGGGCGTTCAGATTGAATAAAGGAAAAACGAGATTCAGATATTTCTTCTTTCTGATATAAAAATCTCCGAAATCCCGCCTAAAAATATTCGTTTTATCATCTTTAGAAATCAACCCTTCCTCTTCGGCCTGTTCGCGCAATTCTGTGCCCGGGAAAAACATCAAAGAAAACACCTGGAGGAGGCGCGGTCGAGGGAACTTCAGTGCCAATTTAATACTGTCAATGATGTCGTCGTTGGTTTCATAAGGATTATCGGTGATAAAATCATAAACAGGAACCAAGGTGTCTTTGAATCGGTGGATCGCATGAACCGCTTTCAGGATTTTCTCTTCGGGCATCCTTCTTTTATATAACCTTTGGATTCTTTGGCTCCCGGACTGGACTCCCATGTGAATCCCCCTCATCCCAGCCTCTGTGAAATAAGCCAACTTTTCTTCGCTGATATTGAGCGGATGGCCGGCAAAGCTCATGGGCAGGCCGATCCTTTCCTTATAGTTGCGGCAAAACTCCTTTATCTTTTCGATGGGAAGGACAAAGATATTGTCATCCACAAACCAGATCATCTGGATATGGGCGAACTTGGCTTTCATAAGCTCCAATTCCTGCATGATATTCTCGATGGAGCGGAAACGCAGATACTTCTGCCCCGCATAAACTTCCTTGAAAGAATAACAATACGTGCAGCTATAGGGGCATCCCCTCGAAAAAAGCGTCTCATAAGGCAAAAGGCGAGTCGGAGACTCCTGGGGGAGATATTCTTGGAATAGGACAGGGGTCAGGGGCACTATCTCATTTGTCTCGATCTCCCTGATGTAATGATCATCGAAAGAATAATCCGGGAAGGGGATCATATCCAGATTTTGAAGGAGGGGCCTGTTAGGATTCTTGATGAGTGTGCCGTTTCGCTTAAACCACATATTCTGGGTA
>MHGQ01000051.1 GCA_001805645.1 Omnitrophica WOR_2 bacterium RIFCSPHIGHO2_02_FULL_50_17
GTCCGGCAAAGTGAAATTGACGCTGGCTATATCGCTGACCGTAATGGCCGCGGCCTGCGCGGAAGGCGGCGTGGAGGTATTCGCATCAGAGACTTTAATCCAGAGGTTGGCCTCGCCGCCGGCCAGATCCTCCGAAGGCAGCCACCAGGCGCTGGCTGCGGTAATCCCGTTATTGTCTGCGTTAGTCAGTATATTCGTCGAGGCCAGGGCATCGGCCGATGTGGGATAGGCCGAGAGGACTGTCCAGGTGCCGTTCGTGCCGTTGGTTGAATCCGTCGAAAATCTCAATCTGACGCCGTAGGTGAATGTTCCTGTCGTCGTCCATGAAATCTGCTGAGGCGCGTCCATCGACCATTTCACGCCGCCTGCCGGCGCGGTCAAGCCCAGGCCGCCTTTAAAGGTGAAAAAGTCCGACTCTCCGACGCTGTATCCCAGCGTGGTATCGTAGGCGCGGACTTTATAAGCAGAAGAAATGGTAAAGCCGGAGTTCGTGTCCCACAAAACCGAGGCCCCGCCGGCGCTGTAAAGGCCCGAGACATTGGCCCCGTCGTTCTGGGCATTGTACCAGGCCCCGTCATAATACTGGAACACAAAAGTGTTTGAGGTGCCGGACTCGCTCCAGGCCAACGACAGGTCCTGGTCCCCCACCGACCATAGAGTGGCGCCCACCGGCGAGGAGAAAATGACACCGAAGGTATTGTCCGCCGCCACGGCCGTATCTTCGGCCATCACTCCGCCGGCCGAATTCTGTGTCTGAATCGAATACGTGCCGGTTGAACCGAACGCCGCCGAGGGCGTCCTGACGTTGGAAAGAGTAAAGCTCACCGCTCCGCTTATATCCGTGCCGCCGCTGCGGTCAACCGTTACGGTCTGGCCGGTGATATTATTAACACTCAAAGTGCCGTTAAGGCCGCTGACAACCGCGGCCGCGGTTGCTGCGCCGCTGTTAAAGCTAAAATTCTCGGCCGTATTGCCGCTTCCGGTAAAGGTAACCACAATCCTGCCGTTTCCGGGGATGGGGTTACCGGCGGGGATGGTGAAAGAAACCGTGGCATTGCCCCTGGCCCCCGCTACTGCCGCTGCCGGCCCCGTCTTATATCCCGGCGGCTCCACGTCCGCGGCGCTTAAAGAAGCGGCGGTAACCGTGATATTCGACTGCGTGCCGCTGATAGACCCGTCACCAGCCGTCACCGATTGAAAAATGCCGGCGGTCCTTAAGGTCACGGCGTTGGCAAAGGTCTTGACCCCGCTATCGCCGGGGATAAAGGTGTAAGGCCCGGGCAAATCCGCCTCGGGGTCGCTGGAAGTGAAACTTACTGTGCCGGTATAACCGGCCGCGATATTATTAAGGGAATCATAGGCCGTCACGGTTACAGATGAGGCCGTGCCGGCAACGGTATTTGCTATTCCTGAGACCGTCAGATACGATGCCGCGATGGGCGCGACGGTTTCATTCTGGTTGTCGAACGAGGCGTAGCCCATGCCCAGATCATCCAACTGCGAGGTGAACGCAGAATCAGCCGTGGAAAGATACACTTTATACCGGAGGTAGCGGTTGTTGTCCAAAGATGCCGGGATGGTGATGCCGGAAGTAACAAAATATGTGTCGCTGGTGCCGTCCGAACCGATGTAATTCCAAGGCCCGTCGCCCTCAGCATCTACCGCTAACTGCAGTTTAAACGACGCGTAATGCGCCTTGATCTCGTCGGCAGTGAGCGCGCGGTTATAAATCGCGACTTCATCAATCAGGCCGGCGAATGGGGCATATGCGCCATCTTCCATGCCAATATAGAATGGATCTGTGGTTGTTGTCCTTGAAACACCAGTTATCGTATTTTTAAGCTCTCCGTCAACATAGATGTTAAGTGTCGTCCCTGAATGTGTTAATGCCACAAAATGCCAAGTATTAGCAGAAATCACAGAATTACTATAATAATTGGGCGCGGCATCTCCAATATACACGTTCAATTGTGAGGGATTCGTTGCATGATTAGCCGGCGTTACCCTAATCTGATATCCAGCCGTGTCCCCACTGGCAAGTTTTTGGAGAATAACCTGCCATGAATTAATTTGCGCGTTTATTTTTATCCATGCAGTTGCGGTTAATGCGGGAGTTTGTAAATCTGGATTATGAGGAATACTCACATAATCATCCACCCCATCAAAATTGACGGCCTGATTGAGATTCGTCAAACTGGATTGATATGCCATGCCTGTGGTATTCACATTGGAGGCGGTACCATTGGACCCTACGGTTGCGGTGACTGTAGCCCCATTCGCGATAGAGCCGACCGTTCCATTCATCCGCCACAACCCCACCAAACCCGCGGTTGCGCTAGAGATTTCCATCCCCGCGCCGTTGGCCGCGGTCGGCACCGTGGCGTTCCAGGAGAGCGTGCCAAAATCCTGCCCCCCGCCCAAATCCATCGTCGCGGATTCGAATATACCGGAAGTATTGTAAACCGGCGAGGAAGAAAACCACTCGTCCGCGCCGATGTCGTATGTCCCGCTTCTTGCTTGCGCGCCGTCAATATCGCTACTGTATATCGTCGCGCCAGCGTCTTTGGCGACCGAGCCGTCCATAATATGCAGGTCCACAAAATCAGACGCGGTGGAAACGAACCGCACCGACGAAGTCGCCACGTTTATTTGAGAATTCGCCCCCGGCGCCGTCGCGTCGGAAGAGATGTTGTTGGAGGAAGAGGCGCCCCACGAGCCGGCGTTGACATTGAAATTTGTCCCATTATTAACAGCAATAACATTTCTTATGTCGGCATTGGTACTGTTTCTGAATATGCCATCCGTGGTATTGTTATACAATGTTACATTATAAATTCTATTATTGGTATTTGATACCTTTATCCCATTCGCGGAATTATATATTAGGGTATTATAGATATTAATATCACTTGTGCTAGAATCAAGCCCAAACTTGGTACTCGTATTAGCCTGCAAAATCAAATTGAGATACGTGCTCGCGATATGGCTAGAACCGGAAGAAATAGCACTGGAATTAGTTGAAGAAATGTCCAGCCATTCCACTCTCGTATAATCGTCATCAACCCGGACAGTACCAAAATTGGTTTGCGGGGCATTGATTTTTACTCCCGTCCCGGCCACGCCCGTGTGCCGCGAGCCCGGCTCGGCGGTCAGCCACATATGATGGCTGGCGTCGGTGGTGGAATCGTCAATCTCAACACCCGCGGCAAAAACGGCATCCTTATACGCCTCGCCTTTTTCAATGGTGCCGCTGGCAGTTAAAATAGTGGAAAGTGTTGCTGTTGAGCCGCCCGCGCCGGTCAATGTGTCGCCGGCGACAAATGCCGTGGCATTTACCTTATCAACCGTCATATATGTTTCTGAAGCTGAAGGAGTACCCCGTTCTTTGATATAAGTTCCGGTCGCGCCCGATGCGCCTGTGATGGTTTCTCCTTCGGTAAAAGCGGCGGACTGGTTTGCGATCTTAAACACATTGCGTGTCGTCAGCACGCCGTCGCGGGCGGTTTCCCACGCGGACAAGCTGTCAAAATCTCTTGTTCCTGTGCCGTAGGCGATCGAGTGCGTCATCACGAACGTTGCGCCAACATCGTCCGCGCCGACATCCCATGTCCCGCCCTCAAGGCGGGATGACCCATCTATATCTGTGTTAAACGCCAAATTTGCGTCCGCCGACAAATCCGCTCCCGCATTTCTTGCAGGGTTCCCCGTCCCGTCGCGAAACTCAAGATGAAAGTCGTTGCTGGAAGTGTCAAGGAATGAAACAGTCGCTGCGTTAACCGGATTGGAACCGGGCGCATCGGCCTGTGAAGGACCGGAAAGATTGTTTGTGCTTGCCGCATTAAAGTATACGGAATAGTTATCTATGTTGTTATAAACAAGATTATTTTTAGCTATAGCTATAGGACTAGAACCGCCAACAACAATACCCATATAATTTCCATATATAGTATTGCTGTAAATATATGAAGCATGAGAATTACTGGTGTTTATGCCAGTGCCCGCACTACCATTCGTAAATCCGTAGATTATATTATTCCATATTCTTAATACTCCGCTTGGCGAATTAGTGTAGTCTGTTATCCCATCACTTTGAGCTCCGGATATCACACCCTGAATAATGTTATTGGAAACTCTAATATCGTATGTTGAACCCAAAGTATCAGAAGGAATAGAAAAACCGGCTGGATTATACTGCGTTTCTGTTATTTTGATCTGCAACCCGTCTACCCGAACAAATTCTTCTCTGAATTCAATGCCTGATTGATTAGTAACTTCAATTCTATACTTTCCTGTATCCCACTTGCCTCTGTGCCTTTCGGAAAGCGGAACATAAATTTCAATATAATGCGTCGCGTCGGTGTTCCAGCCATTTATGTCAACTACACCCGTGTCCGGCGCGCCGTCGTAGTAGGGCAAGCCGCGCTCAATGGAGTTTCTGCCGGCGGCGGTGATGTCGGCGTTTCTCCCGGCTTCCCAAGCGAAGATGCTCGCGTACCATCGACCGACTGTTCCGCTTCCAGTCGCCGGCGCCGAGACTCCCGGCGTATTGCCTTCCGAATCCACCACAATAATTTTATCCGCGCTGTCCGAAACCGAAAGCACTTTCCACGCCTTGCTCGCTGAATCCACGAATTTGTCGTTTTTGAATATGCGCGCTAAATTCGGCGAATTAGAAAACGCGACTGTCCATGTGCCGTTGGAATTGGGTGTAACGCCGGCAACAGTTACCGCGACATTGGAAAGCGCGCCGATGGTGTATTCGTTGACATGCAAGGCTTTGGAGAGCTTTACGCTCGCGGATGTTCCTGTCCCGCTAACCGTTGTGTTGCTTTTCGTCCCCGCGTTAAACCCGCCCGCGTTGGGAGTATCGCCTGAGCCGGTGTCCGAGGTCTGGATAATATCGGCCTGGGCCAACTTGGCGGTGATGGTGTGCATGCCGTTAAGGTTCGCCGGCGTGACGCTGGCAGTATTGTCCTTGAACCAGAAACTGCCTGCGCCGTTGGTCAGCTCGATTTCAGTTACACTGCCGTCAAAGGCGCCGCCGGAGGAGGTGTCGAATTTCATCGTCGCCGAAGTCGAGGAGAGCATGACCCCGTCTCCAACCGTGCCCGGAAGTGTTGTCTTATTCGTATCCACGTTGTCATAAGCGTCGTAGGCCTTGACAGTCACCTCTCCGGAAACCGTCCCTGCCGGAA
>MHGQ01000052.1 GCA_001805645.1 Omnitrophica WOR_2 bacterium RIFCSPHIGHO2_02_FULL_50_17
AGCGGCCTGCGGGCCCCCAAAAGATACGTGTCCCCGGGATGACCGCAAACTTAAATATACGTCAATAAATTGTGTCGAAATTATGCAGAATAAAGTCACCTTTACTAAAGCTGATATATTACAAACGATTGAATTTACGGCGTGGGATTTAGTGCAAGTTAAGAGCGACCTAGATATGATTAGTGCAATTAGAAAATTAAGAAAATCAAAACAATAGAACAAAACTACTCACGGCTATTATGGCGGCTAGAGAGGTCATTAGAAACATCATGCGTAGTTACATTAAACAAGTTATTTGATAATAAAGGCGAATGCCTGATGAAATTATTTAATCAAATTGAAAATTTTAAGGTTAATGATGAAGAAATAGATGTTAAGCGATATAAAAGATTTGTTAAAAATATTCCTGCAATTAAAGAAGTAGTAAAAACAATTGATAAACAGCTCAACCCTTTACGCAACGTATTTAGAGCTCATAATTTTCCATATCGTTTTAAAAATAACATGGGCCCAGAATTTTCATTAATGTATATGAAAAAATGGACACGAGTAGGAGATATATATGCAGAAATTGGCAAATTGTTAAAAGTGCGGTTACGTTTGCGACATTTATATGATAGAGAATCAAATTTAGAACTCAAAAAATTCATTCAAACTGCTTTGCTTAAGAACCATCCCTAATTTCAGCAGAAACCGTCAAATTTTCAATGATTAGTGCGTGATTTATAAATGACAGAAAGGCAGATAAAAACGCCTTTGAAGTTGAATAAGCGCGGTGTTTGGGTTATGATGACTTTCATATGAAACCCTTTCGAAATTATAGTTTAAGCGAATACACGCGCGTGTTGTCTTTGAAGGTGCCGGCGCCGGGGGGCGGGTCCGCGGCGGCGGTGACGGCGGCGTTGGGCGCGGCTTTGCTGTCGATGGTCGCGAATTATTCCTTCGGCAAGACGGGATCACGTGTTAAGGAGCGGAAGATCAAAGATTGCCTTAGAACGAGCGAGCAGCTACGCAGGCGTTTTTTGGCGCTCGTTGACTTGGACGCCAAGGCGTATTTAAATTTTGTCAAGACGCGCGGCGCGGCGCCTGCGAAGCGTAACGCGGCACGCCGCAAAGCGGCGGAGGTCCCGATGGAGGTCTGCAAGCTCTGCTATAAGGCCGTGCAATTGTCACCCAAGCTGGTTTTATATGGCAACAAAAATTTGATCTGCGATGTGCGGGTCGCCTTGGAGCTTCTGGTGGCCGCGTTTAATGCCGCCCGCGTCAACGTGGAGATTAACCGATGATGGCAACGATCCTCGACGGCAAGGCCCTGTCCCAGAAGCTGCAGGATTCCCTGAAAAAGGAAGTGGCTCGGCTAAAAGGCGAGGCTGGCGGCGTTCCGCATCTGGTCAATGTCATGATTGGCAAGGAACCCAGCGCCTGCGCGTACGCCAATTCGCAGAAAAGGGTGGCGGAATACATTGGTATCAGTTACGACCTCGAGACCCTGCCGGCCAATATCACGCAAAAAGACCTCGTCGCCTTCGTCAAAAAGCTGGACGCCGACGCAAGTGTCCACGGCGTCATGCTTCACAAGCCGGTCCCAGCGCATATTGATTACCGCGCCGTCGGCAATCAGATCGATCCTTCCAAAGATATGGAAGGGGTCAATGTGGCTAATATCGGTAAAATGATTTTAGGCGACACCAAAATCATCCCCTGCACCCCAGCCGCGGTCATGGAGCATATCCATTCGACGGGTGTTCTCTTGCGCGGCAAGGAGGCGGTCATTGTCGGCCACAGCGAGATCGTGGGCAAGCCCTTAAGCATGCTTTTGCTGGCAGAATACGCGACGGTCACTGTCTGCCATATCGCGACCAGCGAGGCGGGCAAGCTCACCGAGCACATCGGATGGGCGGACGTCCTCATCGTGGCCGTGGGCAAGCCCGCGCTTGTCAAGGGAGACTGGATCAAGGAGGGCGCGGTCGTCATTGACGTCGGCATCAATAGGGTCGGTGATAGAATCGTCGGCGACGTGGAGTTTGAATCGGCAAAAAGGAGAGCGTCTTTTATCACGCCGGTTCCCGGCGGTGTGGGGCCGGTCACGGTTGTCATGCTTATGCGTAACGGGATTGAGGCCTTTAAATTGCAAAAGAGAATCGGATTCTAAAGTTATGAAAAGAATCGTTGTGTTGGGAAGTTCTGTGGCCGCAGGAAAGGTTTCCGAAGAGATCCGCCGTCTTGATCCTGAAAGCGAAATTATCCTCATGGGACTTGACGGCTGTTATCCGTATGACCGTTATCTGTTTGCCCCTGTTATTGCCAAAGAAGTGGAATATCCGCAGGTGTTCTTCAGGGATAAAAATTTTTATGAACAGCACCGCATCCAGGTCATTTCGGACAAGAAAATAACGCGGATCAATCTGGCCAGGAATAGAATTATGACAGAAGACAAGACGACGTTTGCCTACGATGCCCTTGTGATTGCCGATGCCCCCGGCTACCGTCTCCCTTCGATTAAGGGAGCCAGCAAAAACGGCGTCTTTGGTTTTACGCATCTTAAGGAGATTGACAATATCCTAGATGTCCTGCCTCTTGTGGAGACGGTCGTTGTCCAGTCGGATACCCCGGAAGGATTACAGATTACCGCGGCTTTTTTAAAAAGAGATAAGGAAGTTATTTGGATTGTGTCCGGTGAAAGCATTTTTCCGTCGCTCTGGGGTCTTGAGGTGGGGCAGAAAATGGCTTCTTTACTAGAGATAAAAGGACTGCGGATTATGCATGAGAACGCTATCGCAGAAATTTTGGGAGAAGGCGAAGCCAAGGCTGTTCGTTTAAAATCGGGGAAGATATTGAGTGTCCAAGTGGTCATTTTAGGGGATGTGGAAGGCGATTTCCGTTTATTCGTCGATTCGTCTTTGAAGATCCATAACCGGATCTGTGTGGATGACCGCTTTAGAACCAATGTCGATAACGTGTTTGCCGTGGGGTCTGCCGCAGCGGGGGGATGTCCTATTGTTGCTGGAGAGGATGTGATGCCTTCTGTGTTATATGAACAAGAGGCCAGGATAACGGCGGCCGTGCTGAGCGGGCAGCCGCAGCCTCTGGCGTGCTGGCCGGTTGTTGTGCGCTCCATTTCCCTAGAAGGGTTGACGATAGATTTCATCGCGGAAACGCGGATAAAGGATGGGCAAAAAGAATTCGTATTTGCCGATGAAGGCTGTAAAATTTATAAAAAGGTATTCACGGACAGCAATATCCCCTGCGGGGCTTATTTAATCAATGCCCATGAGGAGCTTGAGAAGTTTGGGCGGTTAATCGAAGGGACGATGACGCTGGCGGGATTTCCTGAGCTTGTCCCTGCCGAGTCTGCCACGGCGCATTCCCCTGATGACCTATTAACCGCAGAATCCCCTCAAACAAAATGTCTGTAAGAATAAACTTAAGAATAAACTTTTTTCTTGCCAAAATGCCGTTTGTATACTATGCTTACACCTAACGATTTACCGTTGCAGGGGTCAGGTCAAAAAGCTGGTCATAGAATATTTATTCTTCTCTTTTTCATTTCTTTTGTTACCTTTCATTCAGAAGTTTTCGCGGATACAAAACAGAAAATCGCCGAACAATATCGCGCTCAAGGGTACGCACAGCAACAAAAAGGGAATTGGTATGACGCCTTGACGTATTATGACAAGGCGATAGCGTTAGGTCTGGAATATGACGCGGTTGTCTTTAATGATATGGGTGTCCTTTATGAGCAGGTAGGCTTACCCGCCAAGGCCGAGTATTGTTATCTGCAGGCCATCTGGACGAACAAGGATTATCTGCCGCCGTACGCTAATCTGGGGTATTTGTATTTTAAAAAAGGGGAAAAAGAGAAGGCCTTCTTGTATTTTCGAGAGCGTTACGAATCGGCCGACCCTTCAGACCCTTGGGCGCAGAAGATACAAGAGGAACTCCTGAACATCCATCCGGAATATCAGCAGCGGATTTTGGCCCGCGAGGCGCAGCGTCTAGACGAGGAACTGATGAAAAGGGCCCGCGAAGATTTTGCCCGCCGGGTTGAGCGGGCCAGCGAACATTATCGGAAAGGCCGGCAGATTTTTCAAGACAAGAACTATATGTCCGCTATTGAGGAATTTAACAAGGCTCTCAAGTTAACGCCGCAGGACCCCCGAGTGATGAGGGCGCGTGAACAGGCTCTGCGTGAGTTGAGGAAAGAGCGCCTGCGGGAGTATTCAGACCAGGCGATACGTTCATTGGATTCCGGGGATTCTTTTTCCGCCCGAAACGAAATTCGAAAGATGCTCACCACCGTCCCTAATGAACCGGTTTTAACCCCTTAGAATGGCCGCGAGATTATTTCTGCTGGATGCCCATGCCCTGTGTTACCGTTGTTTCTACGCGATCCAGGGGTTATCGACGAGCAAGGGGCAGGCGACCAATGCGATTTTTGGATTCGTCAATACCTTGAGAAAAATCCTGCGCGACCACAAGCCGGACTACATGGCCGTTTGCTTTGACTCGCCCCAGAAGACGCGCCGCCAAGAGCGGTTTAATGCGTATAAGATTCAAAGACCCCCGATGCCGGCGGATTTGGTGGATCAGATGCCCTTTATCAAAGAAATTGTCCAGGCCTATAACTTGGCGATATTTGAGTGCGGCGGATTTGAGGCCGACGATATTATTGCAACGCTTTCTCAAGGGTTTCTGGAAAAAGACAGTGAGGTCGAGGTCGTGATTGTCAGCGACGACAAAGACATGTATCAGCTCGCTTCCCCCCATATCGCCTTTTTCAGCGCTAGGCGGGATACATTCTGGGAATATGAACACTTGAGGGAATACCTGGGGTTCGACCCCCACCGCATGACGGATTTCATCGCCCTGGCCGGGGACAAGTCGGATAATATTCCCGGCGTGAAAGGCATCGGTGAGGTCACGGCCCGGAATTTAATCAACCAATACGGCAGCCTGGAAGATATGCTGGATCATCTGGACGGCATCCGGCCGGAAACTGTCCGGGAGAAATTGCGGCAGAATCGGGAAGCGGCTGTTTTGAGCAAAGAATTGGCCGTGCTGGAGACAAAGGTCCCGGTTGATTTTGATTTAAAGAGGCTGCAGGTGCGCTCCCTAGATAATCACCGTTTAAGGCAAATTTTTAACAGGCTCGAATTCGGTAAATTCGTCAAGGAGCTCGCCTCTGAGGATGAAGAAAAAGAACCGCCGTCCCCTTATGTTTTAGCCGCAAAGAAGGATATCGAGGCGGCCGTGAGGGTTATCGAGAGACAAGGGGAGTTCGCTTTCCTGTTGGACACTCAGACCCCGGACAGCTCAAGTCCTGAAGGGATCCTCGTCTCGGCAGGAGGCGGAGAGGTTTTGTTCATACCTTTGAAGGAATTGGATTCCTTGAGAAAAGTTTTTGAAGACGAAACGATTGTCAAAATCACTTCTCATTTGAAAGAGGCTGTTAAAATTTTTTCCCTCCAGCGGTGTGCCCTCAAGGGGAAGATTTTTGATGTGATGCTGGCTGAATATCTATTGGGGGCTACCGAAGGAGCGTCGTCCTTAGGAGGCGTTGGGGAGCTTGGGGCCTTGTATGCGAAGATGTCCCGGGAGTTAAAAGAAAAGTCCCTGGACGGCCTCTTGGAGGATATTGAGATGCCGCTCACCTTTGTCTTGGCCGACATGGAGACCTGCGGCGTCAATCTGGACTTGGCGTTGCTGCGTGAACTCTCGAAGGAATGCGAGCGCAAGATGCAGGATCTGACGCAGCGGTTATATACTTTCGCCGGAGAAGAGTTCAATCTGAATTCCCCAAAGCAGCTGGGACATATCCTGTTTACAAAGATGAAGCTCCCGACGGTCAAGAGGACAAAGACGGGATTTTCCACCAACGAGGAGGTGTTAACCGTTTTGGCGCAAAACCATGAGTTTCCGTCTTTAATTCTGGAATACCGCCAATTGTCCAAGTTGAAATCCACTTATATCGATGCCTTGCCCCAATTGGTGAATCCGGCAACAGGTCGTATCCATGCCCGGTTTCATCAGACAGGGACGGAAACGGGACGCCTCAGCTCGAGTCAGCCGAATTTGCAGAATATCCCTGTCCGGACGGAACTGGGGCGCCAGATCCGCAGGGCTATTATCCCTCTTCAAAAAGGACACAGCCTGATTGCGGCGGATTATTCGCAGATTGAACTGCGCATCCTGGCCCACCTTTCCAAAGACGAAAATCTGATGAGGGCATTTGCGGAAGAGCAGGACATCCATGCCTTCACGGCTTCCCTGATATTTGCCGTTGCAGAAAAGGATGTAACCTTTCAGATGCGGGATATGGCTAAGCGCGTGAATTTCGGCATTATCTACGGCATGAGCGCCTTCGGACTGGCCAAGGATCTGGGCATTGCGCAGGAAGATGCCCAGGAATTCATTGATAAATATTTCCTGCGCTACCCACGCGTTAAGGATTTTATGGAGAATACCATCCGTCAGTGCGAAGAGAGGGGTTTTGTCACGACTCTTTTGAACCGCCGGCGGTATATCCCCCAGATAACGAGTCCGAATAATTCCATGCGGCTGTTTGCCCAGCGGCAGGCGGTCAATACGCCCGTCCAGGGCTCTGCGGCGGATTTGATTAAATTGGCCATGGTGCATATTCATCGGGAAATCGAAGGCCGTCGGCTGGCCCCGCCAAAGGCGGGGCTGGCCTGCCGGATGCTCATCACGGTGCATGACGAACTGGTTTTTGATGCCCCAGAGGATGAAATCGGTGTCCTGATAGGGCTTATCCGTAACTGCATGGAGCATGCTCTGGAGTTAACCGTTCCAGTTAAAGTGAGCATAAAGGCAGGGCCCAACTGGCTGGATATGAAAGACGTATGATATGAAAGTCGCTTTTTGTTCCGCCGAGGTTTTTCCCTTTGCCAAGACAGGGGGCTTAGGCGAGGTCTGCGGGACCCTGCCGGTTGCGTTAAAAAAAAGAGGGATTGATGTCACCGTCATTATGCCACGGTTTCGGTGTATCCAGGACTGCGGGAGGCCGATTCGGGAGACGGGCGAGGGGGTTGCGACGGCGACTCTGGATGAGGGCATCCCTGTTTATTTCATCGAAAGCAAACTGTTCTTTGACCGCGACGGATTATACGGGGATGCGCACGGCGATTACCCGGATAATGCAGAGAGGTTTCAATATTACTGTCTTCAGACCCTTGAGTTATTACGGCGGCTTAAGCGGAAAGTGGATATTGTCCATTGCCATGACTGGCATGCCGCCCTTATCCCTGTTTATTTGAAGGCGTATTACGGCGATGACCCCTTTTATGCGAAGACCAAAAGCGTTCTGACCATTCACAACCTGGCGCATCAGGGCGTTTTTCCGGACAAGGATTACGGGAAGCTCGGATTAAGAAATGATCTCTTCGAGAGTTTTGAGTTTTTCGGCAAGGCCAATTTTCTGAAGGCGGGCATCTTGCATGGCGACAGGATAACGACGGTCAGCCCCCAGTATGCCAGGGAAATCCAGACTCCGCGGTTCGGATGCGGCCTGGAGGCGGTGTTGCGCTCCCGCGCCGATAAGGTGACGGGAATCTTAAACGGTCTGAATTATGAGGTATGGAATCCGGCGACGGACCCGTTTCTTAAGGAGAGGTATTCAGCGGATGATGTTGAGACGGCAAAATCGGCGAACAAGACTCATCTGCAAAAGGAATTCCGGCTGTCGGTAAGAAGCGATATCCCTTTATGCGGTTTTGTCGGGCGCCTGTCGCATCAAAAGGGAATCGATTTGATATTAAAAGTTTTGCAGGACATGAAAGACAGGGATATGCAGGTGCTGATTCTGGGATCGGGGGACGGCAAATACCAAAGGCATCTGCAGGAGATAGCGGCGCAGTATCCACAGAAGATGGCTGTTTCTATTCATTTTGACGAGAGGTTGGCCCACCAGATTTATGCGGGTTGTGATTTGTTGTGGATGCCTTCGCATTTTGAGCCCTGCGGCTTAAGCCAGATGATCGGCCTGCGCTATGGGACGATACCGGTGGTGCATCACGTGGGAGGGCTGGTGGATACGGTCGTTCCCTTTGATTCCTCCCGCAGGACAGGGAACGGCTTTGTTTTTGATAAATACAGCGGGGAAGATTTTGAGAAGGCTTTGCATCAAGCTGTTGCCGTCTTTCACAATAAAGCGTTGTTCAGGCGGATAAGGCAGGATGCCTTTGCGGCTGATTTTTCCTGGGATAAATCAGCCCATGAATATGAGAAGGTTTATCGGTGCTTATTGTCGGATTAACGGGGAGTCTGGGAACGGGAAAATCGACCGTGGCCGCGATGTTCAAGAGAAAAGGGGCCAGGATTATCGATGCGGACAGGATTGTCCATCAACTGATAGGCCCGCGGGGCCGTTGTTACGCGCCCGTCGTGAAGGCCTTTGGCAGGAGGATCGTCTGCCAGGGACGTATCGACCGCAAGGAATTGGCCTCCCTTGTCTTTCAGAACGAAAGGGCGCTGAAGATAGTGACGGATATTATTCATCCGCAGGTTTCTGCTGAAATAAAAAAGAAGATTCAGGAGTACCGGCACGGGGCGTTTCAGGGGATTGTGGTTGTGGAGGTGCCGCTTCTTTTTGAATCCGGACTTGACCGTTATGTGGATATCGCGATGGTTGTGACGGCCCGGCGCAGACAGCAGATCGCGCGCGCCTCACGTCAGCTGAATATATCTCAAGAAGAGGCCTTGCGCCGCCTGAGGGCACAGATGCCTCTCAAAGACAAAATCCGTTTAGCGGATATGATCATAGATAACCGTGGAACCAAGCGGCAAACTCAAAAACAGGCGGATGGGATATGGCTAAGACTGCTGCAAAAGAGAAAAAAATAACCGAGGGGGACAAAACGATGGAAAAAGTAGCTCAGATCAGGGAAAAAAATGCGGTTAAAGAGGAGATCCCGGTGTTACCGACGCAGGATCAGCTGGACATTACAAAGCTCAAGAACATGAATATGACCGAGCTTTCCAAGATTGCCAGGGAACTGGACATCAACGGCATCAGCGGTATCCGCAAGCAGGATCTCATCTTCAAAATCCTTCAGGGCAAGGCCGAGAAGGCGGGATTGATGTTCGGGGAAGGGACATTGGAGATCCTCTCTGAGGGGTTTGGGTTTTTGCGCAGCGTCAATTACAATTATCTGCCGTGTCCCGACGACATTTACATTTCTCCCTCGCAGATCCGCCGGTTTGATCTTAAGACCGGCGATACCGTCAGCGGTCATATCCGCCCCCCTAAGGAAGGCGAGAAATATTTCGCGCTTCTTAAAGTAGAGGCGGTGAATTATGAGAACCCCGAGAAGTGCAAAGAGAAGGTCTTCTTCGACAACTTAACTCCTATTTATCCCAAAGACCGTCTCACCCTCGAGACGACCGCCAATGAGATCTCCATGCGCTTGATGGATCTTTTGACGCCTATCGGCAAGGGGCAGAGGGCACTGATTGTGGCCCCGCCCTACAGCGGCAAGACCGTTCTCTTGCAGAAAATTGCCAATTCGATTATGCAGAATCACCCCGACGTTGTTCTGATGGTTCTTCTGATTGATGAGCGCCCCGAAGAGGTGACGGATATGCAAAGAAGCGTCAAAGGCGAGGTGGTCTCCTCGACCTTTGACGAGCCGGCCGAGCGCCACGTGCAGATTGCCGAAATCGTCCTGGAGAAGGCCAAGCGCCTCGTGGAACATAAACGCGATGTCGTGATTCTGTTGGACAGCATCACGCGTCTGGCCAGGGCCTACAATACGGTCGTGCCGCACAGCGGCAAGATTCTCTCCGGAGGGGTGGACTCCAACGCCCTGCATAAACCCAAGAGGTTTTTTGGCGCGGCCCGTGCGGTGGAAGAGGGCGGGAGTTTGACCGTCATCGCCACTTCCTTGATTGATACGGGCAGCCGCATGGATGAGGTCATTTTTGAGGAATTCAAAGGAACGGGCAACATGGAGCTGCAGCTCGACCGCAATCTCTTCCAGAGAAGGATTTATCCCGCCATTGATATGCGGCGCTCCAATACCCGACATGAGGAAGGCCTGATTCCCTCGAATGACTTGCAGCGCATATGGCTTCTGAGGAAGGCCATTCATGACCTCAATGCCGCCGAGGCCATGGAGCTTCTGATTGATCGTCTCAGCAAATTCAAGAGCAACAAGGAGTTTTTGGAGAATTTAAGCAAATTGTGAAAAGGAAAAGGAGAGTGAGAGACAATGAAAGCTGATATTCATCCCGCCTATGAGGAAACCACCATTACCTGTGCCTGCGGGGAGGTCATTCACACGCGCTCCACAAAAAAGAATATCCGTGTGGAGATCTGCTCGAAGTGCCATCCGTTCTTTACGGGGGACAAAAAGTTTGTGGATACCGCCGGGCGCATTGAACGTTTTGAGAGGCGGTATAAAAAGTCAGCCAAGCCATGAAGCTGGAAAAGTTTGAAAAGGCAAAGGAGCGTTCCCGCGAATTGGAAAGACTGCTGGCGGATCCGCAGATTATCGCGGATCAGGCGCAGTACCAGAAGCTGGCCAGGGAATATGCCGAGATCACACCGATTGTAACGGCGTTTGCCGAATACAAGAAAACCGCGGAGCAGATGGAGGAGTTGGAAAAACTTCTTCAGGAAAAGCACGACGCCGAGTTCGAGGCGTTGGCCCAGTCCGAGCTGAAAGATATCCGAGACAAGCACCAGGGCATTATCGAGAAATTGACGGATTTAATCAATCCCAAGGCCCCTGAACATAACCGGGATCTTATTATCGAAATCCGCGCCGGGACAGGAGGACAGGAGGCGGGTCTTTTCGCCGCCGATCTCTGCCGCATGTACACAAAATACGCCGAGGCAAAGGGATGGAAGGTTGAGCTGATGAGCTCAAGTCCGTCAGAAAAAGGCGGGTTGAAAGAGGTGATTTTGGGCGTGAGCGGCAAGGGCGCCGAGAGGAGCCTTAAATGGGAAAGCGGGGCCCACCGGGTGCAGCGCGTCCCCCAGACCGAGGCCTCGGGCCGCATCCATACCTCGGCGGCTACCGTGGCGGTTCTTTATGAACCTGAGGAAATCGAGATCAATATTGACTCGAAAGACCTGAAGATTGATGTGTTCCGGTCTTCCGGTCCCGGTGGCCAGAGCGTCAATACGACGGACTCGGCGGTGCGCCTGACCCACCTCCCGACGGGGATTGTCGTGACTTGTCAGGACGAGCGCTCCCAGCTCAAAAACAGGGCCAAGGCGATGCGTGTCTTGCGGGCGCGGCTTTTGGATAAAATGAGACAGGAGGAATTTGAAAAGACGTCCCAGGACAGGAAGGCGAAAGTGGGCTCCGGAGATCGCAGCGAAAAAATCCGCACTTACAATTTTCCCGACCGGCGCGTGACGGATCACCGTGTGGGGTTTACGACGTATCAACTGGCGAATGTGATGGACGGCGAACTCGATGAAATCACCCAGGCGCTTATCAAGGCGGAAAGCGAGGGGGTTCTCCCATGACCGAGCAGGAATGGATGCTGACGTCTTTATTGGAGTGCCGCCGCGTTGATCTGTACGCTGAAAGACAATCTTTAACCCCAGGCCAAGAGATGCGCTACGCGTCCATGCAAAGGCGCCGTAAAGAAGGTGAGCCGCTGCAATATATCCTCGGCTATTGCGATTTTATGGGAGTCAGGATAGGCGTCGATTCGCGCGTTCTTATCCCGCGGCCGGAGACGGAGATTCTGATGGAGACGGCTTTAGAGAGGATAAAAATTTCTCTTTGTGATGACCCGTTAAGAATCTTGGATTTAGGAACCGGTTCTGGTAATATAGCTATCGCCTTGGCCCATCACTTGAAATATACCTCAGTGACCGCTGTTGATATCTCTTCTGAGGCCTTGGCGCTGGCTAGGCATAATGCCGCAAGCCAGGGGGTTGCTCATAAGATTAATTTTGTTCAGGCGGATATGACGGTTTTTCTGGAAGAGGGAACATCTGTCGAGAAACAGTTTGATGTCATCCTATCTAATCCGCCCTATATTTCAACATTTCAGTTGGGGCGGCTGCCGCGCGATGTCCGGCAGGAACCGCGAATTGCCCTGGACGGCGGGAAGGACGGCCTGCGTTTCATCCGCGGCCTCATTGCCTGTGCCCACCGGCATTTAAGAAAAGGGGGATTTCTATTATTGGAAATCGGCGACGGCCAGAGGGAGGCTGTGGAAGAAGTTTTCGCTCAACACTCCTGCTATCGAAATATTCGCTTTTACAAAGATTATGTTCAGACAGATCGGATCGTCTATGCTGAAAAAATTTTTGAAACGGAGAATTAAATGGACAAACTGATTATTGAAGGCGGGAGGCCTCTGCGCGGCGAGGTCAAGATTTCAGGATCAAAGAACGCGGCCCTGCCGATTATGGCGGCAACGCTTCTGACCGATGAGCCCTGCACCATTTCCCATGTCCCGCGGCTTCGCGATATTACGACGATGATAAAGCTGCTGCGCTCGCTTGGGAAAAAGGTAGAGATGAATGAAGATCGCGTTGAGATCGCATCCAAGGGAGCGCTTCATCATGTTGCTGATTACAGTTTGGTTTCAACGATGCGCGGTTCGTTTTGCGTCCTGGGGCCGCTTCTGGCAAAGCTTGGAAAAGCCGAGGTGTCGTTTCCCGGAGGATGCGTCATCGGCGTCCGGCCGGTTGATTTGCATATCAAAGGCTTGGAGGATCTGGGGGCCAAGACCCGGATTGAAAACGGATATGTGATTGCGACGGCCAAACATTTAAAGGGGGCGCATCTTTATCTGGGAGGCGCCTTTGGCTCATCGGTTTTAGCTACCGCTAACGTTCTGATGGCGGCTGTCCTTGCCGAAGGAGAGACCATCATTGAGTCTGCGGCCTGTGAGCCGGAGGTTGAAAACCTTTGCCGTTTTCTCGAGGCCATGGGGGCAAAGATAGAGGGAGTAGGAAGCCACCGTCTGGTGATTACAGGCGTTAAAAGATTGCGGGGTGTCCGTTTCCGGGTCATTGCGGACCGCATTGAGGCAGGCACCTATATCCTGATGGCGGCGGCGACCAAAAGCGATATCGCGCTGCGGGACGCCCCTTATGCCCATCTGATGGCCTTGACGGATAAATTAAATCAGGCAGGTGTTGAGCTGACCTGCAAGAACAATCTTCTTAAGGTAAAAACGAAAGACAGGTTGAAACCCGTGGGGGTTACCACGCACCCTTATCCGGGATTTCCGACGGATCTGCAGGCCCAGTTTATGGCGCTTATGGCGCTGGTGCCGGGGGTGAGTGTTATCACCGAGAGGATATATCCGGACCGCTTTATGCATATCGCCGAGTTGAATCGTATGGGGGCCAATATTCGACGGGAGGGGGCCAACGCCATTGTCGAGGGGGTCAAAGAGCTTTACGGGGCGCCGGTCATGGCCTCGGATTTGCGGGCCTCGGCGGCGCTGGTGGTTGCCGGCCTGGCGGCCAAAGGCAGAACGGAGATCCACCGTATCTACCATTTAGAGCGAGGTTATGAGAATCTCGAGGGCAAGTTGCTTGCATTGGGAGCGAGGATTAGAAGAGAAAAGGAGTAGGCTTGACCCTATTTAAAATATGATACTTATGATAGATAATTACGATTCGTTTACGTACAATCTCGTCCAGTATCTGGGTGAACTGGGAGCGGACTTGAAGGTCTATCGAAACGATGCGCTGACCCTCGTTCAAATTCAGCGAATGCACCCTGACAGGATTGTTATCTCTCCTGGACCAGGCCGGCCGGAGGACGCGGGTGTCTGTGTGGATTTAATCCGGGAATTTGTCAGCAAAGTCCCCATCCTGGGAGTCTGCCTAGGGCATCAGGCCATCGGGTATGCTTACGGCGGGAATATTATTCGGGCCCAAAGGCTGATGCACGGCAAAACCTCGATGATTCAGCACAATCAGAAAGGAATCTTCCAAGGGATAGAAAATCCTTTTGAGGCCACGCGCTATCATTCTCTGGTCATTGAGCGTGAAACGCTTCCTCATTGTCTGGAGATTACCGCCTGGACGACGGATAAAGATAGAGAAATTATGGGTGTGCGTCACAAACAGTTTCCCTTGTGGGGCGTGCAGTTTCATCCGGAATCCATTCTTACCAAGGCGGGGAAGGATATATTGCGAAATTTTTTGAGTTTGTCGTGAAGGAAAGATGAAAGCATATATCCAAAAACTGAATCACCGGGAAAACCTGACCCAATCCGAAATCGAGGCGGTTATGCAGGAGATTATGGCCGGTCAGGCGGCCAAAGACGACGTAGCCGCTTTTTTGTTGGCCCTTAGGGAAAAGGGCCCCACCGTCGAGGAGATTACGGGCGCCGCGCGGATCATGCGTCGGTTTGTCATTGGGATTAAAACCAGGCATCAAAGAATTTTGGATACCTGCGGCACAGGCGGGGATAAGAAAAATACGTTCAATATCTCAACGATTACGGCCTTTGTCGTGGCCGGCGCAGGGGTCGTGGTCGCTAAACACGGCAACCGCTCCGTCTCCAGTAAATGCGGCAGTGCTGATGTCCTGGAGGCTGTTGGGATTAAATTGGATATTGAAGAACAGCACTTAAGTGAATGTCTGAATGAGGTGGGGATAGCCTTTTTGTTTGCCCAGAAACTGCATCCGGCAATGAAAAACGTCGCCCCTGTGCGTAAGGCGCTGGGCGTTGAGACGATTTTTAATGTCCTGGGGCCGTTGACGAACCCTGCCCAGGCCACGCACCAGATCATGGGGGTTTATAGCCGGGATCTGGTCGAGCCCATGGCGCATGTCCTTAAAAATTTGGGGCTTCAAAGGGCATTGGTTGTGCACGGCAGTGACGGCTTGGATGAGATTACGACAACCGGCAGGACGGATGTGAGCGAGTATAACGGAGGCGAGGTGATTTCCTGCGATATCAGCCCTGAGGAATTAGGTATCCCGCTTGCCAAACCGGCAGATCTCGTCGGCGGGGATCTCCCAACCCATGTGAAGATATTCGAAAGTATCCTGAATGGCAGGAAAGGGCCTCAGCGGGATATCGTTGTTGTCAACGCGGCGTATGCCCTCTATATCGCTGAGCAAGTTAAGAATATTGACGAAGGGATTCAAGCGGCCCAGCATTCGATTGATTCCGGCAAGGCGCGGCAGAAATTGGAGGAGTTAAAGGAGTTTACGAATCGTTGAATAAACCCACTTCAGAGTTTATGGTTAAGTCTCTCGGCTCAACGAACGGTCCCTTCGGGCTGCGTTCGAATTCGCCATAAGACTTAACCATAATCTTCAGGGATCACGCTATGAGTTCAAATTTTTTAGAGGACATCTTGGAGCATAAGCGCGGCCTTCTCAAACAAAAGAAGGCTTTTTTTGATTCGTTAAAAGAAAAGATTCGCGCTGTCCCTTTGGCTGATGACGGCGCTTTCAAGAAGGAAATTTCGCGGCCCGGGCGGATTAACTTGATTGCCGAGATTAAAAAGGCTTCGCCCTCCGAGGGAGTTATCCGCCAAGATTTTAATGTCGTTGAAATCGCGAAAATCTATCAAGAACACGGCGCCGCAGCCATTTCCGTTTTAACCGAAGATAAATACTTCAAAGGGAACCCGGCGTGTGTGAAAGAGGTCAGCGCGTGCGTTGGGCTGCCGGTTTTAGCGAAAGATTTCTTTATCGATGAGGCCCAAATCTTCGAGGCAAAATTCAACGGCGCCGGCGCGGTTCTTCTTATTGCCGCGATTTTAAAGGATAAAGGGTTTAAAAGTTTGCTCACTATCGCGCGGGAATTCGGCTTGGACTGCCTGGTTGAAATCCATGACGAATGGGAGCTTGATCGCGCATTGAAGGCGGGGGCGGGAATTATCGGTGTCAATAACCGCAATCTCAAAACCCTTGAGGTGAATATCCATACCGGCGCGCGCCTCATTCCTAAAATTCCTAAAGGCAAGGTCATTGTCGCCGAAAGCGGGATTCAATCCTATGACGATGTCCACCGCCTCCGGGACCTAGGGGCGCATGCGATTTTAATCGGAGAGGTCTTTATGCGTGCTAAAGACATCGGTCAGAAGATAAAGGAGCTGATGTATGGTTAGAGTCAAGATCTGCGGGATAACGAATTATCGAGACGCCCACGAGGCGGTGTATTGCGGGGCATGGGCACTGGGATTTATTTTCTACAAAAAAAGTCCGCGGTATATTCAGCCCTCTACGGCCAGAGAAATTGTCGAGACCCTGCCGCCGTTTGTTACGCCCGTGGGCGTTTTTGTCAACGAGAAAGAGGGGGCGGTGCGCAAGATCTGTCATTTTGTCGGTATTCATACCGTCCAGTTTCACGGGGATGAAGACCCCTCTTACTGCAGGCAGTTTAAAGGGTTCAAGGTGATTAAGGCCTTCCGCATCAAGGATGAAGTCAACTGGCAGCGGGTCAGGAAATATAAGGTGGATGCCTATCTCTTTGACACTTACCTGGAAGGCGCACGCGGCGGAACAGGCGAGACCTTCCAATGGGAGATTCTTAGGGAGGCCAATTTTGACAGACCATTAATCCTTTCCGGCGGCCTTAACCCGGGGAACGTCCGGGAGGCTATTAAAATCCTTCATCCCTATGCGGTGGATGCGGCAAGCGGGGTGGAGAAATCCCCGGGAGTCAAAAACCACCGTCTGATGCGGGCTTTTTTCGCTTGTGTATAAAAACCATCCCTCACGTGCGACAAACATCTCTCCCCACAAAAAGATCTAAAACCAGCCATTTTGTGACTCCCGAAAAGGCGAGGCATCACGCGGAAATCCTGTCGAACCGCATCCGCGCGCGTTTCCGGCATCTGTCACGGCGTTTTAAGCGACAGGGAATTGACTGCTTTCGCCTCTATGATTGGGACATCCCTGAGGTTCGTGCTGTGGTGGACTGGTATGCCGGTCACCTGGTCGTTGGGGAATATGTGCGCTGGCAGACCGGGCCCGAATGGCTGCCCCAAATGGCCGTGGCCGTCGCCGAAGCTTTAGGAGTCCCCCGGGAGCGTACACACGTCAAGCGTCGTCGCACGAACACCAAACAAGGTCCGCGTTACGGCAAAATGTCCCGCCCTTCTAAATTAATTGGAAGCGGGATCCCGCTTACCTTTGGTTTTAGAAAAGCGGGAGATTCCCGCGCAGAGCGTTTTAAGGTGCGCGAGCGTAATCTATCCTTTTGGGTCAATCTGGATGATTTCCTGGATACGGGACTTTATTCGGACCATCGGGACACGCGTGTCATTGTCGCTAAGATGGCGGCGGGGAAGGACTTCCTGAACCTTTACGCGTACACTGGCGCGTTCACGTGTGCCGCCGCGGCCGGCGGTGCCAGGACAACGGTCAGCGTGGACAGGTCAGCCACTTACCTGAAATGGGTGCGGGACAATCTGGAGTTAAACGGACTCTGGGGGCCGCAGCATACCCTTGTCCAATCCGATGTTTCTAAATATCTGGCACAAGCGTACCGTGAGCGCCGCCGCTTCACCCTGGCGTTCGTTGACCCGCCGTCGTTTTTTAAAGACACGGGCCGAGGGGTTTCTTTTGACATCAACCGGGACCACCCGGGACTGATTCGAGACGTCCTTAAGGCCATGGCTCCAGGATCACCGGTATTTTTCTCAACAAACCACCAGCGTTTCGAACCCTGCCTGGACGGCCTTCCCGTCAAGGACTTGACAGAACTGACACCGAAGACCATCCCTGAAGACTACCGCAATAAGCGTATCCATCGGTGCTGGCGGATGACTGCCTCCTGACCCCGCCAAGCAAAATCGAATGCAATTTGAAAAAATTTTTCAGCGCCAGTCAGTCTTGCCATCCGTCGGAAAATATGCTATATTTTACTTAAGCCGATAAAGGTAAACCCGGGGAAACCCGGGGACGCAAAACCACAGGCCTACATTGTCTAAGACCTGGAAGGCCCATGAGATAACAGGGCATAAAAGACTGGATGATGGGTCGAGGGGCAATACGGTGGCTGGGTTGCCGAAGCGAAGAGGGGGAGATATCCCCATCTTTATCGGCTCTTTTTGTTTGACGCGGCTACCGTATTATCGTGAATAGGCCCGTCCAATAACCCTTAAGCGACCCCGACGTTACGGCGGGGGAGTTGAAGGGTTACCTTCGCATGAACCTCGTCCTTCTCACTCCCAACGATTTTATTGATAATTCGTCCCGTGTGCGCCTCGATGACCGTCGTTTTGCGCATATAAGGGACGTCCACCGCATTCATATCGGCGATACACTCTGCGTGGGACTTATGGGCGGAAAGAGCGGCATAGGCCGAATCACCTCCCTCACGGCTCAACAGGTGGAGATGGATGTGGATTTATGCGAGAGCCCGCCGGATCCTCTTCCAGCGACTTTAGTCTTGGCACTGCCAAGGCCCAATATCTTTAAACGCGTCCTTCAGACCGTCAGCAGTATGGGGGTCAAAAGAATTTTTATCGTGAATTCAAGCCGTGTTGAAAAGAGTTTCTGGTTAAGTCCGGTTTTGGCTCCTGAGCGAATCCAAGAGCAGTTGATTTTGGGTCTGGAACAGGCAAAAGATACAATTGTCCCGGAGGTTGTCCTGAGGCCGCTGTTCAAGCCATTTGTGGAGGATGAATTGCCGCGGCTGATAGCTGGAAGCCTTGCTTTGGTGGCGCATCCAGAGGCCGCCCAAGAATGCCTTCGGGAAACGGATCGCCCTGTGACACTCGCGATTGGCCCCGAAGGAGGCTTTATCCCTTATGAAATCGAAAAATTAACTTCTTTGGGATTTACGCCCGTGCGTTTAGGGAACCGTATCCTACGGGTTGATGTTGCAATCCCTGCCTTGCTTTCCAAGTTGTTATTTTGAACACCCCGTCCACCTTAGGCGGACTGGGATCTATGGAAGGCTTCATGTTAGGACAATTCTCAGCGGTAAAATTTTCATAAAACGTCTGAAAGAGGTTTCAGTTGTGTTATAATATCCCCCTGTATGGCTGAAAAATTGATGCGTGTTTATAAAAAAATGGATGTCCATGAGGTTAAGTCCCACCTTTTGATTTACGGCGATTTGGGCGGAAGCTGTGCGAATTGCCAGAAGATGGATATTAAGCTCGACGTGACCCATTGCACGGAATGCAAAACGGAGTTCAAGTTCATCGCGTTCCGCAACCCCCGAGCGCATATACCTAAGATCCAGAAACTCCATGCCGAGCGGCCGCAGGTCGCCGTCATCGATTACGAGGATTACAACCATCATGTCGGAGAGCAGAAAGCGCGTGAATTCTTGAAATAAAAAATGTTAGTTGGGTTGATTGGGTTTTTTGGGTTTATAGAGTTAACCCAATAAACTCAATAAACCCAACAAACTCGTCAATGATTAATAAATCCCGCTTAATTAAACTTACCCAAAAAGTCATTTCTATAAATTCCGAGAATCCCCCAGGCAATGAGTGGAAACTCGCCCGGTTTATTGCCGATGATATGAGGTCGCTGGGACTTCAGGTGAAGACCTATATCTATGCCGCAAGGCGGCCGAATATTGTGGCTGTTCTCCAAGGGACACTCCCAAGAAGGCAGGCTTCTCAAGAAGCAGTTTTGATTACACCGCACTTCGATACGGTCCCTATCGGCAGGGGCTGGAAGTTTAAACCGTTAGGCGGCCAGATTCATCAGGGGAGAATTTACGGCCGCGGCGCCACAGACGATAAAGGCAATCTCGCCAGTTGTATGGAGGTTATGCGAAGCCTCGTGGAGGACAAGGTGCGGCTGCGCAAGGATGTGGTTATGGCCGCAACCGCAGATGAAGAGACCGGCAGCCGTTATGGGATTATCCCGCTCTTGGACAAGGGTGTCCTGAGGCCTAAACTGGCTTTGGTCATGGACTCCGATGAGCTTGATACGATTATTGCGCAAAAAGGGCTTATCCACTGCCGCATCCAGATTTTGGGGAAGAAAGCGCACGGCGCTTATAACTGGCGGGGTGTCAGCGCCATCGAAATCGCGGCAAAGGTTATTAGCAGACTTAAAAAAATGCAGCCCCGTTTCAAAAAACATCCGCTTTTGCATCCTCCGACGATGAATGTGGGTGTCATCCGCGGCGGTGATAAGGTGAATATGGTGGCGGATTTCTGTGAGTTTGCCCTGGATGTCCGTTTCCTGCCGGGGATGAATCCACAGGAAATTCTCCAAAGAATAAAGGCGGTGATTCGCAGGGAGGCCAATAAATTTAAGGTGGAAATTGACGACCTCCAGATGCCTTATGAAATTGACTGTGGCCACCCTTTTGTCCGATTGTTCACGGAAACGGCCGTAGGAATGGGATGCCGCCCAAGATTGAAAGGAAGCGAGGGGGCAACCGTCATCACGTTCTTCAAAAAACATAATATCCCTGCCTTTGCGACCGGTTTCGGCGCCCGCGCAACGGCGCATACTACGGATGAATATATCAAGATAAAACTGTTGTCCGAGGGTACGCGCGTCCTTGAGCAATTCATCCAGGAGTACGACCGCCGATGAGACCTGTTTATCATGTTATTGTCTCGATTGGATTAAGCGGCCTGATGGTGTATTGGTTTCGGTCATGGGCGGCCGGCGTCTCCTGTTTATTAAGCGGCATTCTGATTGATCTAGATCACCATCTTGATTATTTATTTATAAGGAAAAAGTTTCCTTTTCGGTACCGCCAGCTTCTGGACTACTGCGAGAAAGATCCCCGCTGGAGACCCTATTTAATTTTTCATTCGTATGAGTTTCTCCTTCTGTTTTGGATGTCGATTTATTATTTTCGTCTTAATGAAATTTGGATAGCCGCGGCGTTGAGCGCAAGTGTCCATCTCATATGCGATCAGACGGTCAATCCTTTTAAACCTTTAGCGTATTTTTTTATTTATCGTTTTAAACATGGTTTCGAAAGAAAAGAAATATTGAGCGATGACCATTCCGACGGCGTTTTCTAGTGCTCCATTCCATAAATTCTTGAACAGTTTTAGAGGTAGAGCACCGGGATTGCGTTCTTTCCTGAAGGCTGTTCAGAAATTTGTGGAACGCAATACTAGTTACTTCGGCAAGATTTTATTTGTTTTGTCCTTTATGGGTGCTTTCATAGGGGGCTCGGTTGCGGCCGATGGCGTTCCTTCATTTGCGTTTTCTGCGGGCGAGACGTTCCGTTATGATATTCATAATCTTGGCCTAAAAGTGGGGGAGGCGACGGTTGTTTTCCAAGGTCCTGTCCAGGTGGACGGGCATAAGGCGTTTCTTTTGACCGTGACCAGCCAGGGGTTCCGTTTTTTTGATGAAGAAAAAATTTATGTCGACCCTGCGACATTTTTGCCTCTTCGCGTGGAGCGCTATCTGGATGTTTTCGGCAGGAAAGAGCGCATTGTTGAATACTACGACGCCTTGAAGGGAGGTGTCCGCATTGTTAAAACCGTGAAGGGCAAGACATCGCAGCAGGTGATTGGGCGCGGGAAAATCCTCGATAATATTTACCCGTTTGTCTTTCGTTACAGGAAATCCGGGACATTCAGAGTAGGGGAAAAATTAAGGATTCATTTGCCGACCCGCGATGTGGAGTTTATACTTGAAAAGAGTGAGCCGCTTAAGGTGGGCGGCAAGGACCACACGGCTTATTATATGCACAGCGTCCCGAAGGGATACAGGGTCTGGTTCGATCAAAGCCCTCATAAAATACCCTTAAGACTTGACGGCGCCATCGGCTTTGGCAAGACATCCATGGTGCTACGGGAGTATCACAGGTAAGAGAAAACCGGTTATCAACATTTCATCAAAGGAGGAATCACATGATATTGCTGGGAATCGTTTTAATCGTAGTCATTCTGGCGTTTGTGGCGGGGATCTCTATTTATAATAATCTCGTTCAATTGCGGGAGAATGTTAAAAACGGATGGTCCCAGATTGACGTCCAGCTTAAGAGGCGGCATGATTTGATTCAGAATTTGGTAGAGACCGCTAAAGGATATATGGGGCATGAGAAGGAGACCCTGGAGAGGGTTATCAAGGCCCGGCAGCAGGCCGTTGACGCCAGCAGTCTCAAGGATAAGCAGGCGGCGGAGAATTTCCTGACAGGGACGCTGCGCAGTCTCTTTGCCGTCTCGGAAAATTACCCGAATCTGAAAGCGGATCTCCAGATGCGGCAGTTGCACGAAGAGCTGGTCTCGACCGAAAACAAGATCGGGTTTGCCCGCCAGTATTATAATGACGAGGTCAACCGGCTGAATACGGCGGTCCAATCTTTTCCGGACAATATGATCGCCAATGCCTTTAAGTTTGCAAAAAACGAGTTTTTTGAGATTGAGGATACCGCCGAGAAAAAGGCGCCGCAGGTAAAGTTTTAAAGCCCTGAGCATACCCCGGCCTTCAGAGACTGGGGCAAATGAGTTCAATTTGTAAGATATTTCTCGACGATAAATAATCTATTTTCCGTCGAAGATTATATGAAA
>MHGQ01000053.1 GCA_001805645.1 Omnitrophica WOR_2 bacterium RIFCSPHIGHO2_02_FULL_50_17
GCCCCGCCGCCGCATCCGACGGCAACTGTTTCTTGCGGCGGCCCGCGCTGATCAAGGCATACAACTCTTCCGCCCCGATGCCTTCCTCAATCGCCTTTTTAAGCAATACAGCCCGCTGGGACGCCGGCGCGGTCAACAGCGCCCGGTATCGCGTCCAGGACAACGGCGGGTCCTTGGGCAGTTTCGGGAAAGACCGGTAAAATTTGAGTATTTTGCGCACGACGTCCAGGCTGAAATCCATATCCGCGGCGATACGGGAAAGAAAAACAGCGTCGGAGCCGGGAACCTGCGGCAGAAATTTATCGATGTGCCGGCCGATGTGCCAGTAGGTGATGACCCTTTGCTTGTGCACGGCTGCCTCGGCCCTCGCCAGGCCTTGACGCAATTCATCACGGAGGACGGCGATAAGCGCCAGATAGGATTTTTGCGGCAGAGAAAGCGGCATGGGTATCAGTCTACTGCAAATAACTTTGCTTTGCAACAGATGCGGCGCTTAGGATATAATAATCCCAATGCACTGGACTAAAAAAACATTCTATATCCTCATCGCCATTCTGCTATTGGCGGCGTCGCTTTATCTCTACGTCGAAAATATCTTTCTTCCCATCCAGTTCAAAGGGTTCATCACCGCCAAGGCGGAAGACTTCTTGAAGCGTCCCGTCACCATCGGGGAAATCCATTTCAATCTCTTGCGCGGTTTTGTGGTTCGGGAGATAACGGTCTATCAAAAAGACTCGCCCGCTCTTCCCTTTGTCCAAATCGATGAGGTCTCGCTCAACATCTTCCTGGCGCCTTTTTTCAGCCCTCAAGCCGTTATCATCCCCTCTGTCTATCTGAAGCGGCCCTTTGTCCATCTTATCAGGGAAGGTGAGACTTCCTGGAATTTCTCCGACCTCCTGCGGCCGCCGGGCTCCGCCCCCCCCAGCCCCTTCATCCCCCTCATAAGAAAAATTATCGTCGAGGAGGGTGAGGTCATTTACGCCGATGAGACACGGGAGGAAAAATTCCTGGATCTCATCAGCGGTATTAACCTCGATGCGCGGATATCTCTCAATAAAATCGTCCGGTTTGCGCTGAAAGGCGCTGTCCCCCGGCGGTCATCAGAATTTGAAATAAAAGGAAACTATGCCCTGACGACCCAGAAGCTTTCCGCCCATATCCTGGCAAAAAATATCGCCCTGGCCGAATACCTTTCGCTTTTGCCGGCGGCACAGCCCCCGGCTCTCAAAAGCGGCGCCTTAACCTCGGCCGACATGAGCCTGAGCCTTGAGGGCCGGGACATTCGAGCCCAGGGCAGCCTGCGCCTTGACAACATCACCCTTTCCCTGCCGGACAACAAAGAAATGAAGCCTTCCACACTCCCCGATGCCCGCCTGCCGGACGGCCAGGCAAGCATCGGGGTATCCAGGCAAGGCTTCATTCCTTTTGAAGGGGTATTCAAAAGAATCAAAACCGGCCTTGAGATAACCGACGCCAAGATCGCCTGGCAGAATAAACGGCTGGAGGCCAGCGGCCGGGTGGAATCTTCCCTCACCCAGATTACCCTTGCGGCAGACAACACCATCAACGGAAAATGGAGCGCCGAGATTAAATCCCTGGATATCTTTCAGCAAAAAATCGCGGCCCGGGGCAGTCTCACTCTTAATGAGGCCTCCTGGCGCAGGGGGGAAAATCAACATCTTCGCGGGAGCATCCTCAAGGCCGATAACATCCTTTTCGACAAAGATAAGGGGGATTTCCGTTTTCAGGCGGCGCTCGCCGTGGATGGCCTCGATTTCAAAGCCCCTCCCAACACCTCCGTCTGGGGAAGTCTCACGACACGCAAGACCCAATTCCTCTTCCAATCCGAAGAATGGAGTATCCAAACGGATCTTCTTCTGAAAGACGGCCGTATCGCGTGGGGTACGGATCAATCCCTGCAAGGAGACCTCTCAAGCGACAACCTCTCCCTCACTTACGCAAAAGAGAATTTCAATCTTAAAGGCCGCGCCAGCCTTAAACAGGGCATTGTTCAGGTCACCCCGCAGATAAAGTTTGAGGCCAGCCCTGAGGCGGACCTGACGTATCAATACAATCCCGGCGACCCCGAAGACAAGCACCGTTACAGCGGCACGCTCAGCCTGTCGCAGGCCGTCATAAGCGGCATCCCCTCTGTCGGGGAGATTCAGGACATCAGCGGACAACTCTCATTCCGAACGGATGAAATCTCGACGGAAAAGCTCGGCCTGCGCGCCCAAAAGGCCGATATTGCCCTGGCAGGCCGTTTGACCGATTTTGCCGATCCCCATCTCGACATCAAGGCCAGCTCCCCCAATATCGACCTGGGGCAGCTCTTCAGCGCCTTTCCCATCCTTCAGGAAAAATCCGGCCTGCGGCTTAAAGGCAGCGCCGGCGCGAAGGCACGCTATACCGGCGCCCTGAAAAATCCCGCTGAGGCCGAGATTGCGCTTCTCCTGCAGATGAAGGATACAACCCTTGCCACGCCGAAACTTCCCGAGGAGATTACCGAAATCTCGGGGCAGTTGGAATACCAAAAAGACCTTGTCGCCTGGAAAGACCTCCAAGGCCTATACCAAAAAAAGTTATACACCTTAAACGGCCAGTTGAGCAATTTCTCCAGGCCCACCGTTGACCTCGAGGCCGTTTCAGAGGACGTGAGGCTTTCGACAAAGCTGAAGATTCTCAACCAGGCCTTCCAGATTGTCACGCTTACGGGGCAGTATCTGCACACGACCTTTGACCTTAAAGGGGATGTCCATCTCCCCTCAGGGGAAGATCCCGATCTGGATATACGGGGAAACATTGTTCTTGACCTGGAAGATATTGCCCTGGCAGCGCCGCAGCTTGAAGCGGCACTCCAGAAGCTCAACCCCACGGGCAAGCTCACTATCGACGGCCTCTACAAAGGCAGCCCTAAAGACTGGCGCAATTGGCAGTTGACCTTCACGGGCCGGGCGCCGCTTCTTTCTTGGGGAGGGTATCAGGCGCGCGATGCGGAAATCCAATACGAGCAAAGAGATCAAAATATCAGCAAATGCAACCTGCGCGGCCAAATTTACGGAGGGAACCTGGACATCATCTCCTCGGCCGACTTGAGATCCGACGTCCTACTTCTGAAATCGGTCGGCCGTCTGGAGAATCTGGACCTGTCCCAACTGCGGAAAGAGAAACTGATCAAAAACGAACACCTGGCCGGCTATCTCTCCTCCCTCATCCAGTTAAACGGCCCCTTACAGAATCCGAAACAGCTCACAGGCAAAGGATCTTTTACGATCGCTGACGGATGCCTGTGGCGGTGGAACCTCTTGGACGGCATTCTAGGGGCGCTCATCGTCCCCAAATTCCGCAATATCGTTTTTACCGACGCCCAGGCCAACTTTACCGTCGGGGACGGGAAAGTATGGGCACAAGAGGCCTGGCTCGACAGCAGCACATTCAGCTTAAAAGGCCAGGGGTGGATTGACTTTGACCAAAATATTCAATTCGACATATCCCCTGTCTTCGGAGGGCTGGATATCTCCGGATCCGATATCCTGCCCCAATGGCCGGCCTCCATCCTCTCGGAGGCGGAACATTATGTCAGCCTCGAGCTGACAGGCACCCTGACCCGCCCGAAATACAAAATCGAGACCTTTCCCCTTAAAATTTTGGAAAAGACAGCCGACGTTGTCACGGAAGGATTAAAAGGAGGCGCGGAGGTTATTAGAGAGGGCTTAGAAAGCATCCTGGATGAAATCTTTTAGTAATATCCGTCTTTTCCTCCCCCGTCGAGGGAGAGGCTAGGTGGGGGTGAGAAAATGGACATCTCATCACCCTCCCTCACTCCCTCCCATTCAAGGAGGGAAAAATTCCCTCGCCCCTTAAGTATCTACCGAGAACAATCTTGAGTTTTTTAAGCGCCCTGGCCCGGTGACTGATCTTCGCCTTAATGGAGGGGTCCATCTCGCCGAAGGTTTTGTTGTATCGCGGAATAAAAAAAAGCGGATCGTAGCCGGTCTTATAGAGGATGAGCGTTGAAACAAGCCGGGCCGTGCGGCCATTGCCGTCAATAAAGGGATGAATATGCACAAAAAACTCCCGCATGAGATGAGGGACATCCAGAGCCCCGGGCGGAGTGTAAATAACCTCACGAGTCCGGGAATTGACGACATAGTGATGGACTTCGCCTGCTCAAGGCTTAGGGCCGTGCCTTCGATGTGCGTGGAATGGTGCGACTCAAGGATGAGCGCCTTCTTCTGCATATCGGCGATCCAGTCGTCCTTGAGCTTTACTGCATCCAAAAATCCCCGCACACGCTCAATCTCAACGAGCGCCTTATTGATCTTCGGTGTTATGGTATATTTCGGGTTAAATGCCATTTTTATCTCTCCCTATTTCAAATCTAAAAAGCAAGAAACAAAAATACGATCCTGAACCTTACTTAGGCGGATAAAATACGCCCAGCACCATAAATGTCTGCCGGAACCGCTTCAAATTGCCAACGTAGAAATAAACATCTTTCTTTTCAGTGTTGGCTATATTAAGCCGTCTTTCTTCAATTTTATCAAGCAAGACATTTTCCTCAGAGTACCGGGATCTCCAATCTCTGAAAGCCTGACCAATTTCCCAGTCAATAATAGACAGCTTATGCCCCGGGCAATCGGCAACTCCGGCGCACTGAAACTTATAGAAGAAACTGAAGGGGATTTCCTCAATAGCATCCTTCGCCTTATCCAGAAAACTTAACTGAGCATAGCAGGACTCTCTCGCATCTCTATCCGTGGGACTCTGCTTCGACCGTTCAAAGGAAATATTGTCCGGCTTAATCAAACCCAAAGAGAGGTCTCTCGCCTCTGCTTCCTTGTAAACCTGACACATTGATTTTACCGGCACTTTAAGGACGATCTCTTTTCGTTTCTGCCAAGTCCCTTTCTCGGTGTCAAACCAAGCGATGACTTTTATAGAATCCGCATTGACCCGAAAACTCTCCGGCCGTTTATCATCGGAAGGGGTGGCGCATTCCGCTTCAATAATGCTGTATTTCTTAAATTTTTTA
>MHGQ01000054.1:0-22440 GCA_001805645.1 Omnitrophica WOR_2 bacterium RIFCSPHIGHO2_02_FULL_50_17
GATTATTTACGCAATTTGATTAATCGCGGGCAGTTGAAGGCGCATAAAAAAGGCAAGCTCTGGTATGTGCGCGTGCATGATTTAGCGCAGTATATTAATTCAGTTTCAGAAGAAAATCCCGCGTCGTAACTCCCCATGCTAGCACTGTGCTAGCAAAATAAGGTCCAACAAGGGCAAAAGCGATATAATAGCAAACAGGTCAGCTCACCCTAAGTCTTAACACCGTTAAGAGTTAGCTAAAATCATCAAACACCGTCGACATCGCTTGAATCTCTCATAACCTGAAGGCCGCAGGTTCAAATCCTGCCCCCGCAACCAGTGTAACCAATGAGGAGCCTTTGACTTACGTCATCGGCTCCTTTTTGTTTTTCCCATCGGAATCGTCTATGCTAGCACCGTGCTAGCAAACTTATTTTTCCTGTGTGAGTTCTAAAACAACCCAGAACGATATCCGGGCTCTCATGTCCAAGCTGATTAAAATAAAATCAGCAAAGACCTGCAATAATCTTTTAACAATGTTAAAGACGATCTTTAAATATGCCCGGCGCTGGGGCTATATCCGTATTAGTCCGACTGAGGGCGTTGATAAATATCGCGTTGAGCGAGAGGAAATGGATTTCCTGCGGCCGGATGAGATCAATCTTTTGCTTAAACAATGCCGTGAGCCGTTTAAAACGTTTGTTCTTACGGCGGTGCTGACGGGGATGAGAAAAGCTGGTATTTTGACACACCCAAAACAAAATATTCCGTTAGGGCAATAACGATGTCGCCGAAATTAAAAGAGGCCTTGGAAATCCATCGGATAACCTCGCCTATCAATGAATCCGATTTAATTTTTGTAAATAAAGAAGGCAATCCGCTTGACCCGGATAACATCATCAAAAGAGAGTTCCAGCCCGCCCTTAGAATGGCTGGTTTGCGGACTATCCGGTTCCACGATTTACGCCACACCTACACCTCACTTCTCATCGCCCAAGGGGAAAACATCAAGTTCATTCAGTCCCAGTTGGGTCACGCCTCGATTCAAACCACCAGGGACCGCTACGGCCATATCCTGCCAATACCAACCGCGGCGTTGGGGAGAGGTTGGATAAGTTGGTGTTTGGGGAGGCGGTATTGGACTTACAATTACATCCTTGAAACTCAACCGATCACAATGGATTTAACTTTGTCTGTCCTGCCGAAAATTTTTTATTGACAATCTTTTATGGCTGTCCTATATTATAGAACAGTTGTCCTATGCAATAGAACAGCCCCGCCATGGCGGGGCAGGGAGAAAAAATGTTAATACCCGACAAGAGAAAAAAAATACTCGAAGTGTTTTTTAAAGACCCCTTTAAGGAAGTGCATCTTAGGGAAGTGGTCAGGTTATCCAAAGTTTCGCTTACTAACGTGGATAATTCCATGCGTTTATTTGTCAAAGAAGATATGTTTAAAAGGCGAGAAGTGTCTAATATGGTATTTTTTAAGCCTAACCTTGAAAACGAAACGCTATTGAAAACATTCGAATATTTGGAGATGGAGAAGAGAGGAGATTTTTACAGCAAAAATAAGAAAATCGCCAGATTACTACAAAAATATTCCAAAGATATTGTTCATTTATCTGACAAGAAAATTCAGATTGTCATCCTTTTTGGTTCAGTGGCCAGAGGCGATTGGACTAAGGAGAGCGATGTGGATATGCTGGCAGTTGTTTCGGGTAAAGAAAACGAAGTGGCGCACGTTTTGAACAAAGCAAAAACTGACGCCGGCCCGCTTCTAGAAATAAGGCCGATCAGTACGACAACGGAAAAATTTGTTGATGGTTTCAAAAAAAAGGCTGAGTTTTATGACGAACTCTGGAAAGACCGAGTGATTTTATATAATGAATTTTTATTTTGGCAGTTAATCAGAGAGGGAGGAAAATCGAATGCCTAAGGATATTGAGAAAATTCTGCGCGGATGTTTTCATCCTAAAGAAGGCAAGCCGAATCTCAGGAAAGTTCCGGTGGATATGGCTAGGACGCGTCAGCATATCGACAAGGCGCACCGCAATTTGCGTGCCATGAAAATGATGTTTGATAGTGATTTGTTCGATTGGGCGATCATCTGCGGATATTACGCCATGTATCACGCGGTTTTGGCTGCATTATTCAATATTGGTATTCGCGCGACAGCTCATTATTGCGCGATAGCCGCTTTTAAGGAATTTTTTATTGAGCAAGGGAAAGTTGCCCCGGAATATATGGCCTATATTAAGAAAGCAAAACATCTTGAACAGAAATACGCTGAGACGTTGGAGAAGGCGCAAGAAGAGAGAGTTGTTGAGCAATATGGCGTTGAGATTCTCACCAATGATGATGCAGTGTGGATTATAGAAGATGCCAAGGATTTTGTTCTTAAAATAGAAGAAGTCTTGGCTTAGGTGATTTTAATTGTGTGCTGGTCTCAGTAATCTTTCGCCTTATGATAAGTCGTCTTATTATACTGGCTGGCAGGCACCCTTAGAGCTTCACAATGGTAATGTGTATGTTTTGGTGTTTTGGAAAGGCAGGTTAATGAGAATCGAGGACGCTCCTAAGATTCTAAACAGAAAGTATTTCAGTAAATATCGAGGTAAAGAAGTTAACGAATATGAATGGACTGTATTTAAAAGATACCTGTTATCGGAAATACAGAGCCTTGATAAGGAATTTAAGAAGTCGCGACGGAGAAATAAAACTGTTTTAAAGTAGAAAGTCCTGCATCGCCGCCGAAGGCCATTGGCTTAACGGCCGCATGGTCGAAGCCGGCGCGGCGAAAGTGTGGAAAAGGTGGCAATCCCCAACAACAGCCGGTATTCCCGGAGTAAAATTAAGGGCGCGTTACACGTCCCTTAGGATTATCCTCGGATTACAGAAAGGAAAAATATGTTCCCATTAAATCGCTTCGGAATGCTTGATCCCAGCTTTCAAATCCGTTCATCCAAAGGAAACGACGCGCAGGTCACTACACTTTGTTCGCTTGATCAGTTCCATCAGGGCGGCATGGTCTTCATCAAAAATAAAAAATATTATAAACAGCTGTTGGATAAGCTGCAAAAGGGTACGGCGATCAATAATGTAGGCGTTGTTTTCCAGGATTCATTTTTTAAGACGATCAAGACGGATGAAGAATCCGGCTCCCTGGACCGGTTCGCCTTTTACGCCACCGTAGAATCGGTCGACCTGGCGCTGTCGCGTTTTTCAAAATTATTCTATGATGAATTTAATGCGCAGGGTGATGATCTTATCGACGGGCGCAAAACAGGCACGGCCAAGGTCGATCCCGCCAGCGCGATCGCGGAAAATGTCTTTATAGGCGCGGGCGTGGCGATCGGCGCGCACGTTGTCATTCATTCCGGCTGCGCGATATTGTCGTATTCGACGATCGGCGAACATACGGTGCTTTATCCCAACGTCGTGATTTACCGCAATGTGCACATCGGCAAAAATTGCCGGATCCATGCGAACACGGCGGTCGGTTCGGATGGGTACGGATATAATTATTTCAAGGGCGAGCATCTTAAGGTCTGGCATTTCGGGGGGGTCGTGATCAAGGATTCGGTCGAGATCGGATCAGGGACTTCGATCGATCAGGGCACGTTCTCTCCGACGATCATCGGCGAGGGGACCAAGATCGATAATCAGGTCCATATGGGGCATAATTGCAAGATCGGCAAAGGTGTTTTGATCACCGGACAGTCGGGGTTCTCCGGCAGTGTTACTGTGGGGGACTATGTCGTGATGGGAGGGTGCGCTAATTTTGCTCCGGGGGTAGTCGTCGGCAAACATGCTCAGATCGGCGGGCTCTCGGGTGTGACCGGTGACGTGCCGGAAGGCGCCACATATGCAGGGTATCCCGCGCGCCCGCTGAATGAATTCTTGCGGTCTGTGGCCACATTAAGAAAACTGGCTCTGGAAAATAAAATAAAAATTCCGGTGAGAGTTAAGTAAACGCTGTACGCAAGCCTTTTAAAGCGCACTGAAGATAGAACAAATCCGATGAAGGGGTGATCTTCAGGAATTTAAAAGAGCTTAATAACCGGACTGCCATAAGGATTGCCGTGTCTCTTCGACGACAACGCGGTTGAGGAAGATAAGAGAAATAAGATTCGGGACCGCCATCAAGGCGTTGGCGATGTCGGCAAAAGACCATACGATAGGAAGGGTGGCCACCGACCCCACCATGACCGCGGCAACCCAAAGATAACGGTAAATGGAAACCGCCTTTTCCCCCCATAAATATTCCGCCGCCTTTTCGCCGTAGTAGGACCATCCCAGGATGGTTGAAAAGACAAAGGTCAAGAGCCCCACGGTGAGAATCAAAGGGCCGATGACGGGAAAGTCCCCGAAAGCCGCCTTGGTGAGGGCCGCACCGTCTAATCCCTTTGTCCATTCCCCGGAATTGACCAGGACAATTCCGGTCAGGGCACATACGACGACCGTATCCCAAAATGTCCCAGTGGAAGACACCAGAGCTTGATCCACAGGATTTTTGGTCTGGGCCGCGGCCGCCACAATGGGCGCAGAGCCCAGGCCGCTTTCATTGGAGAAAAGACCTCTGGCAATGCCGTAACGGATGGCCTCTTTGACACCTGCCCCTAAAAATCCCCCGACGGCCGCCTGGCCTGTGAATGCGCTCTTGAAAATCAGGGCAATGGTATGGGGAATGGTGGATAGGTTTGTGAAGATAAGGACAAGACACCCCAGCACATAGAAGACCGCCATGAAGGGAACAAGTTTTTCGCAGGTTTTTGCGATGGATTTAATGCCGCCTAAGATAACCAGGGCTGTTAAGGCTGTGATAATAATGCCGCTTACCCAGGGGGAAATATGAAAGGTTTCTTTGACAAGCTGCGTGATGGAATTGGCCTGGACCATGTTGCCGATCCCGAAGGCCGCAACAGCTGTTAAAAAGGCAAAGACAGCACCCAGCCACCGGCAGTTCATTCCCCTTTCAAGCACATACATCGGCCCGCCGGCCATTAAGCCGTTTTTGGTGGTAATCCGGTATTTGACAGAAAGAAGGGCCTCGGCGTATTTGGTCGCGATCCCAAAGACACCTGTCAGCCACATCCATAAGACAGCGCCCGGCCCGCCGGAGGCAACCGCGGTAGCGACCCCGACGATATTGCCAGTTCCGATGGTGGCCGCCAGGGCTGTTGTGAGGGCGCCGAACTGGCTGATATCGCCTTCACCCTCTTTGGTTCTACGCAGGGATATCCTGATAGCATGGAGGATGTAGCGTTGAATAAACCGCAGGCGAACGCATAGAAAGACGTGGGTCCCAAACAAGAAGAAAAGCATCGGGGGACCCCAGACCATATTGCTGATATCGGAAAGGAATTTTTCTAAGGCCGGCATGGCTGGTCTTTTATTGCCCTAAAATCGATTGAATATAACAAATTTCCTTTAAGGTGTCCAATCATTCTTAGTGGTTTTGCAAGGTTTTGAAGGTTAGGGCAGGCAACGGGAGCGGCGAAACTTGACAAATTAATAGTTGAATGGTAAACTTTCAGCAGTTTCAGGAGCTAATGACTATGAAAACATTGGAAGCGTTTGGCATTAAAGAAGGCCGGGGCAAATATTGCGAAGAGACCGTTTACAGCCTCGCCCTTATTTACAATTTAATCTACAATGAATTGTCCTCCTACTTTGATCAATACAATCTTTCCTTAGGAAAATTTAATATTCTCATGGTTGTCAGGCATCAGGGAAGGGAAAAAGGCATTCCTCAGGTTGAAATCAGCAGGCATCTTATCGTGACAGCCTCGAATATGACGAAGCTCATTGACAAATTGGAAAAGGACGGCCTGGTTGTGCGCTCTAGCCTGGAGGGGGACAGACGGGTTCATATCACCAGGATCACGGAGAAAGGGTCGGCTTTGTTGGATCGAGTCTGGGGAGGATATAGCCAGAGACTGGCGGCATTAATGAGCCAATTTCATAAAGAGGATCAGCGTGTCTTGTCAAAGTTATTATCGGCATGGTTGGATAAGCTTATGAGGGGGAAGACCCATGGGGTTTAAGGCGCTTTTAATAACACAATTTCTGGAGGCCTTTAACGACAATGCGTTAAAGGTCGTCGTTATTTTTGTGGCCATGGATTATTTTGCCCAGCAGGGGTTGGGGACGCTTTTCGTATCCCTGGCTGGAGCGGTTTTTATTCTTCCCTTTTTATTATTCTCAACGTATGCCGGTTATCTCGCCGATCGTTTCAGCAAAAAGAAAATCATCGTGGCGGCCAAAATAGCGGAGCTTTTCATCCTGCTCGCTGGCCTGGCGGTTTTTATCAAAATCCATATGGGGGGGATGTTGGTTGTTTTATTTTTCATGGGCATGCACAGTGCTTTTTTAAGTCCCTCCAAGTATGCTATTTTGCCGGAAATCCTGAAAGAAGATGCCCTCTCCGAGGGCAACGGTCAGCTCCAGATGGGAACGTATGCGGCCATTATTTTGGGCCAGGCTTGCGGAGGGTATCTTTTGCAAATATTTAAGATGGAAATTTTTAAGGTTTATTTTGTTTTCATCGGGATAGCCGTGGCGGGTATTTTGACGAGCTTATTGATCTCTCCTGTGCCCCCGTCGGGGTCGAGGCGGAAAGTCGAGTGGAATTTTATGAAAGAGGTGGTCCAAAACACCCGTTATATCAGGGCCAACAGGACGATTTTTCTCTCCATTGTCGGGCTTGTGTATTTCGCCTTCCTGGGCGGATTATTTCAGCCCAACATTTTGTTGTATGCCCGCACCATGATGGGGGTGGATCATCTCCTTTCCAGTCTTCTTTTGGTCAGTGTTTCTCTCGGCATTGGGATCGGCGGTTTAATGGCAGGACGTTTTTCCGATCAGAAAATCGAGTTGGGTCTTGTGCCCTTGGGAGCGGTTGGCTTAAGCCTTTTCTCAATTTTACTCGGTTTCCATTATCAGTCCTATTATAACGTTTGCCTTACGTTATTTTTGTTAGGCCTATCCAGCGGATTTTACCTTGTCCCCCTCAACACATTGGTCCAGTATGAAAGTCCGACGGATCAGCGCGGAAGAATTATTGCGACGAATAATTTTTTCTCTTTCGCCGCTATCCTTGCGGCGTCCTTGTCCATTTATGTGTTTGGTGAAGTTTTAAAGGTTAATCCAGCCAATACATTCACTGCCTTGGGTGCGTTAACAATCGCCGGAACGGTTTATATCTGCCGGCTGCTTCCTTATTCTTTGGTACGGTTATCTGTCTGGTTGTTAACCCATACGATTTATAGAATCAGAGTTAGGGATAGACATTATGTCCCGGAGAAGGGGGGAGCGTTACTTGTTTCCAACCATGTTTCATTCGTCGATGCCGTTTTGCTTGTTGTCAGTGTGCCCAGACCGATTCGATTTGTGATTAGCCGGGAAGTTTATCACACAAGCATCTTCCGGCCGCTGTTTAAGTTGGGCCGTGCCATCCCCATCAATCGGACCGATAGTCCTAAAGAAATTGTGCGCGCCTTAAATACGGCGAAAGAGGCGCTTAAGGCGGGGGAATTGGTTTGTATTTTCCCAGAGGGAGAATTGACGCGCACCGGAAATATCCTGAAATTTCATGCAGGAGTTGAGCATATCACCAAAGGTGTGGATTGTCCCGTTATTCCGGTTCATCTCGATCGTATCTGGGGAAGCATTTTCAGTTGGGAAAGAGGAAAATTTTTATATAAATGGCCGAAAATCATTCCTTATCCGGTAACCGTTTCTTTCGGCCCGCCGATGCCTGCCGCCTCCACAGCTTTTGAAATACGTTCCCGGGTGATGGAACTCGGCGCCGAGGCGTTTCAATATCGTCTAGAAGATAAAATGACGTTGCCGGAAAGTTTCTGGCGTGAGGCCCGGAAGCATCCTCGGAAATTTTGCATGGCCGACTCCAGCGGCAAGAAACTCGATTATGGTCTTGCGCTTGCCTCAGCCGTAGCCATTGCCCATAAGCTGCGGGGGAAGTTTGACCAGGAGAAAAGTGTCGGCGTGATGATCCCTCCCTCCGTTGGCGGGGCGTTGGTCAATATCGCCATTTCTATCCTCAATAAAGTCCCGGTCAATGTCAACTATACGGCCTCTCGGGAGGCGGTGGCTTCGATTGTCAGGCAATGCGCCATGCAGTATGTCATCACCTCCCGGGCCTTTATAGGGAAGATGGGAATAAGTCTGCCGTGCACGATGATGTTTATCGAGGATATCATTCCTTCGCTCTGCCGATACGATAAATTTAAGGCGTTTTTCAGTTCTTTTATCTTTCCGAGAGGGTTTTCCCATCGGCTTGTTTTCGGGCCCAAGTCCTATCGGGAGCATGAAAAATTGGCAACGGTCATGTTTACCAGCGGCAGCACCGGTGACCCCAAGGGGGTCATGCTGACGCATGGGAACATCACGTCCAACCTCGAGGGATTATATCAAGTGTTCAATATCCAAGAGGAGGATATCATGCTGGGCATCTTGCCATTTTTTCATTCTTTCGGGTTTACGGCGACATTGTGGTTTCCCCTGATTAGCGGCATCGGGGCTGTTTATCACGTCAATCCTCTGGACGCGAAGGTCATAGGGAAGTTGATTCAAGAACATAAAGCCACGATCTTAATGACCACCCCCACCTTTTTAGGTTCCTATATTCGTCGTTGTGAGCCCGAGCAGTTTAAAAGTTTAAGGATGGTAACCGTTGGTGCGGAGAAATTAAAAGACACTTTAGCGGAAGAATTTAAAGCGAAGTTCGGCATAGAGCCCATGGAGGGATACGGGTGCACGGAATTGTCTCCCGTAGTTTCTATCAATTTGCCTGATCATGGAAAAGATGGGTCCGTCCAAAAGGCCGGGAAACGGGGGACCATCGGGATGCCTTTGCCGGGTATTGCCGTGAAGGTCTTGGACCAAAATACCCTGCAGCCCCTAGGCCCTAACCAAAACGGTCTTCTTCTTGTTAAGGGGCCCAATGTCATGAAGGGATATCTCAATTGGCCCGATAAAACGAGCGAGGCGATTCAGGAAGGATGGTATAGGACTGGCGATATTGCGCGAATGGACGAAGACGGTTTTATTACAATTACCGATCGGTTAAGCCGATTTAGCAAAATCGGTGGCGAAATGGTTCCTCATATTAAGATTGAGGAGACGATTCATAAAGCCCTTAATTTCTCGGAACAAATAGCGGTTGTGACATCTATCCCGGATGAGAAAAAAGGAGAGAAGCTCGCCGTTTTGTATACAAAGGATATCGATGTCCTTGAGTTAATTAATGGTTTGAAGAAAGAAGGCCTGCCGAATTTATGGATTCCTGAGGCAGATTTGTTTTTGAAAATAGAGGTGCTTCCCTTATTGGGAAGCGGTAAACTGGACTTGGGAACAATCAAGCGGAAAGCCCAGGAGGCCTTTGGCAACAAATAGGTACATTTATGAACCAAAAATATAATCGAGGAGGCGTCCTATGGTGATAGTCTGGGTCGTTTCAATCATTGCCACCGTGGTGATTGCTGAGCATAAGAAACTCAACGTCGGCGCTTACTTCATCTTGTCGATTCTCTTGGGGCCGTTGGCGGTGATTATTGCCGCCGTTGTAACTCCTCCCTCTATGCAGGGGATTGATAACTTGCAAGACGCCAGAAGGCAGCTAAGGGATCTGAAGGACTCGGTCTGCGCCTTGCAGGAGAAGATTAATCATGTGGAGATATCTATCAATGAATTAGGAGGCCAGCAGGCTGTTTCTGAAGTTGAGAGGATGGTGCCAAGAAGCGATACAACAGAGGTTTCGATCAGAAAAGAACCAATGCCGGAAGAACAGGAAGGAACGTCGACGGGAGGCACCGTGGATATGGAATTGGACTTCGGCCGAAACTGGTTGAATAAAATCGGTATTGCCGTCTTTACCTTAGGAGTGGGTTTTCTGATTAGTTATACTTTTAAGTATTTTGGGCCATTCTTGAAGATTATGTTCGGCTATTTGATCAGCCTTGTTCTTTTCTTCCTTGGCTTTAAGTTGGAGGCTAAAGAGAAATTTGTGAATTTCGGCCGTGTTCTGCTGGGAGGCGGATGGGCATTGGTCTATTTCACCACTTACGCCATGCACCATTTTGAGGCCTCGCGCCTCATAGAAAATCAAATCACGGATCTCGTTTTGCTGGCTGGGGTGGTCGTCGGGATGATGGCGCATGTTTTAAGGTATAAGTCCGAGGGGATGATGTCTATAGCGCTTTTTGTCGCTTATATAACCGCGACGTTAGGACAGATAACCAGTTTTACAATTATCAGCTGCCTGTTATTGGCCTTGGTTATTTTATTCCTGGTTTACAACTTTCAATGGGTTAAGACTTTCATCCTCGGGGTTGTTTTGACTTATGGGATACATTACGTTTGGGTTATGCCGAATATCGTTGCCTCAACACAGAAACCGAGTCTGTTAGGGATAGCGACGTCGGATTATCACATGTTGATGAATTTTATTTTTTTGACTTCCTATTGGCTGGTTTTCTTCGCAGGGGGTCATATGGCAAAAACAGTTAAGGATTCCCGGCTTGTCCGTATGCTTGCAGCCACGAATTTTGGAAATATCGCCCTTTATAGCGTTCTCGCCTATCCGATAGTCCTTAAGCTGTTTTACAGCCAGCGTTTTAGCATAGTTTTCGGCGCCGGGATTTTATACCTGATTTTCGCTTTGGTCATGAAAAGGGCGGGCCGCGAAAAGCTTTATATAAGCGATATCGTGGCCGCCGTTTTTCTCATCACCTTTTCCATGCCGTTGAAATTTTTACCTGTGTCCACCCTCCTGATATGGCTGGTGGAAGTTCCTTTCCTATTGTTCGTTGGTTTTCATTTTCGAGAAAAGATATTTTGCCAGCTTAGTTATGTCTTGTCTGTTTGGGTCGCTTTGCGCTTAATCTTTTTGTGTTTCTTTAGGGAAATGCCGGATGTCTCCTTTTTGGGTTTTACGTGGACCTGGCAGGAATTTATGTGGTTTTGGGCCAGTATTTCCATGGCCGTATGCTTTTATTTGTCGCATCAGGCAAGAAGGGAGGGAGAATTCGACTCTACTGACGCTATGGCGAATCAATTCTTTTCAGCGGCCTCCTGTGGTTATCTAACATTATTTATCTTCTCGTTGGTACATCAACCCTGGCTCACGCTGGCCCTATCCCTGGAAGGGCTCGCGTTATTGGCCGTGGGCATCATGCTGTCGTTGATGTGTTTTAGAATATATGCCTATCTGGTTTTGGGAAGCATGGCGGGAATTTTTGTAACCGAGATTATTCGCCCCTCATCCCATTTATTAAAATGGCTTATCTTGGGCGCGGACGTATTGACGCCTTTTGCGGCTTATGGGGCCGTTAAATATTTTAAGCAGATAAAACGGACGGATTCGATTTTTGAAGAAGAGGAAACCCTTGTGTTTTGGGCGGGGGTGATTTTGCTGACATTGGCAACGTTTCAATATGTCCGGTCCTCATGGATTTCCTTGAGTCTAGGGATCATGGGTGTTTTATTTGTATTAACAGGGATTTGGGATGCCTGTAAGACCGAACGATGGGGCGGATTGGTGTTGTTTGCCCTGACCTTGGGACGGGTATTTCTTGTTGACCTTGCAGAGCTGGACATTATATTTAAGATTATCACTTTCATTGTTTTGGGTGTTTTGTTTTTGGGAATATCTTTTGTTTATAATCGATTTAACATTGGACAAGCGAACTCGGCCACCGCCTCGCAACTTCAACAAAAAAAATGAGTCCAATCCTTTCGGGAAGCTTAAAAACTGCGGACAATCACCTCATCCATTATGATTTATACCGTCACGGATACGATAAGCTTGTCATCATCGCCCACGGATTTTTCAACAGCAAGGACGCCTTATTATTAAGGGAATTGGGGCAAGCCCTGGAGGATCGGTTTGATGTTCTTCTGATGGATTTCCGCGGACACGGCAAAAGCGGCGGGTTATTTTACTGGACCAGCAAGGAGTCCCTGGACTTGCAGGCGGTTTTAAATTACGCCCAAAAACATTACAAAAAGATAGGCGTTATCGGTTTTTCATTGGGCGCGGCGGCAAGTATTATTACAGCCTCGCAGGTGGATGGAATTGATGCCATGATTGCCGTAAGCGCCCCGACGGAATTTGAAAGAATTGAGTATCGCTTCTGGGAGATGGACATAGAAAATGATGTTTTTTATAATTTGGTGGGGGAAGGACGCATCGGAAAGGGTGTCCGGCCGGGACCGTTTTGGCTCAAGAAGGATAAGCCCATTCGTAGAGTTGAACAGATGAAATGCCCTGTTCTTTATATCCATGGGGAGGCGGACTGGTTGATTAAGCCGTGGCATTCCCAAGAGCTTTATAAAAGAACGCCGACTCCCAAGCGTTTGGCCATCATTAAAAATGGCCCGCATGCCGAATATCTCATCCGGAAGAATAAAAAAGAGACGATCGGTTTAATCCGGGAATGGTTTCAGGAAACTTTATAAAAAGGAGGCTGAACGTGAGATGGCTTTTAATGACGTTAGGGCAATTGATATTTAGTCTTTTTATGTATGGAGTAGGGGCCGTCTTTTTTGGTGCCGCCATGGTGCCGGGGCTAGCCTTGCTGGCTAAAGTTTGGTATTGCAGCTTTCCTCTGAACATGCCTTTCAGACTGTTTTGCTTGGGGGTGACCCTTGCCTTGGGATATTTTATTTTTGGCTTAACGCTTATTCTTCTGGTAGGATTATTCCGCATCCTTTTTAACTTAAGGCTGAAGGAGGGGATTTATCCGATATTCTCTCCCGAGGCTCTTAAATGGGCGTTTATCGGGTCGTTATATCTGATGATTAATTACACCTTTATTGATTTTATTCTGTTGACGCCGTTTGCCAATTTATTGTTTCGGTTATTGGGCGCCAAGTTAGGTAAAAATGTTCAATTTAATTCTAAATATGTTTATGATGCCACTCTTTTGGAAATCGGCGACAATACAATTATCGGGGGAGGGGCCATTATTATCGGGCACATCGTAGAACGTGGAAAATTGAAACTGAAAAAAGTCAAAATCGGAAAAAATGTCACTGTCGGTTCCCATTGCACGATTATGCCTGGCTGTGAGATCGGGGATGGGGCTGTTATCGGCGCAAGCGCGGTTCTCTTAAAAGATACGAAGGTGGAACCCAGGGATGTCTGGTTTGGGATTCCTGCAGAGTCCATACGGCACAGGCATGAAATCGAAGATTCTGCGAAGCAAAATGAAGCAAAGGATTAGTTATGAGGACAGGGGCCCAGCGATGAAGATAGAGGTCACATGATAGGCAAAGATAAAAAAAGTTTGAAGTTTTCCTATTTCAGCGGTGTCTTTGGCGGCGGCATGGCAGGATTCACGGCGGACTATTTCACGCCCTTTGCGCTTCTTCTGGGCGCAACGGCCCGGCAGGTGGGGTTTCTCAATGCCCTCCCCAATTTTTTTGCGGCGCTTATTCAGATGAGGAGTGCGGAGATTACGGACAAGATTCGGTCGCGGAAAAAGATGGTCAGTCTGTTTTTTATCCTGCAGTCCGCCGTTCTGCTCGTGATATGTTATTTCGCATGGACAGGCGGTGTGCCGGTGGCCGTTTTTATCGGGGCCGTGGTCTTTCACACGGCCTTTGGCGCTATCGTCAATCCGGCGTGGGGAAGCATGCTGGCGGATTTGGTGCCGGATCGTAAACGGGGGAAATATTTCGGCTGGCGCAATAAGACTCTCGGCCTTATTACCGTCGGGACGGCCTTAATGGCGGGAATCATCCTTCAGGGAACGAAGGGCGGCAATGTCTTTTACGGCTTTCTCGTCGTATTTTTTCTCGCCTTTTTGTTCCGCGTGCTCTCCTGGTTTTTTCTGCAGAAGATGGAAGATGTCCCCCTGGAGGTCAAAGAGGAAGACCGTTTTTCCATGCTGGATTTCATTGGACGCCTCAAGGAGAGCAATTTCGCCAAGTTTGTCCTGTTTGTCTCGATGATGAGCTTTAGCGTCAATATAGGCTCTCCTTATCTTGCCGTTTTGATGCTGGAAGATCTTCAATTCAGCTATCTCTTGTATACGCTGATTAACGTGGCGGCCACTTTAATGGTTTATCTGACGATGCAGCGCTGGGGCACGCACGCCGATAAAATCGGCAATCTTAAGATCATTCGTTTTACGTCTGTTTTGATCAGCGGGATCCCCCTTTTATGGATTATCAACCGCAGCCCTGTTTATCTGGTCGGTGTCCAGGTATTCGCCGGCTTCCTCTGGGCGGGTTTTAATTTGTGCACCTCGAATTTCATTTATGATGCGGTAACCCCCGCCAAGAGAACCCGCTGTATTGCCTATTTTAACGTCTTTAACGGGGTCGCCATCTCTTTGGGAACTCTCCTGGGCGGATTTCTCGTCCATTATCTCCCTGCGCTTTTGGGGTATAAAATTTTGAGCCTGCTTTTGATTTCCGCTGTCGTCCGCATGATGGTTGCCATGATTATGCCCGCCTTTCTCAAGGAAGTAAGAACGGTTGAGGCCGTTGACAGCAATCGGCTTTTTTTCAGCATGATCGGCATACGGCCAATCCTGGGCGTCGAAGAAAAGACAATCCGCTTTCATGATGAGCCGGGTGAGGGGTGAACCAACGAAATTCTTGACAAAAATCTTTTTTGTTTTACAATTAGCACTCACGTAGAATGACTGCCAGAACACGGCAAGAAACCTGGATTGTTTCTCAAAAATATGCAACCGTTTAACAAGGAGGTCGTTGTATGAAAATCCAACCTTTACGAGACCGCGTTGTTGTCAGGCCGCTTAAGGCAAAGGAGAAGACACGTGGAGGCATCGTCCTGCCGGATACGGCCAAGGAGAAACCTCAGGAAGGCGAGATTGTTGCCGTAGGCAAGGGAAAAGTTTTAGAAGGCGGAAAGATACGCTCCCTCGAGGTCAAAGTCGGGGACCGTGTCCTGTACGGGAAATACGGCGGGACCGAGATCAAGACCAAAGAGGGAGAAGAATGGCTGATCATGGGGGAAGACGAAATTTACGCTGTTATGAAATGAAGTCTTCTAAGCTCCCCGTCCGCCTTAGGCGGACGGGGTATCCGCCGAGGCAATGAGGTCTTCTATTAAAAAAGATAGTTTAAGGAGGAGTTGAAATGGCAAAGCAATTGCAATTCAGCGAAGAGGCAAGACGGTCTGTCTTGATCGGAGTGGAAAAGCTCGCGAAATCCGTCAAGGTGACCCTGGGGCCTAAAGGGCGCAACGTTGTTTTGGATAAAAAATTCGGCTCGCCGACCATTACTAAAGACGGCGTGACCGTAGCCAAGGAGATTGAGCTGGAAGACGCCTTTGAGAATATGGGCGCCCAGATGGTGAAAGAGGTCGCCGAGAGGACATCTGATAACGCTGGTGATGGAACAACAACCGCTACAGTTTTGGCCGAGTCCATTTACAGGGAAGGGCTTAAGAATGTGACCGCCGGGGCCAATCCCATGGCTCTTAAAAGAGGGATTGATATGGCCGTAGGGAGTGTGGTAGATGCCTTAAAGAGGCTCTCCAAGAATATTGACAACAAAAATATCCGTGAGGTTGAGCAAGTGGCCACGATCTCGGCTAACGGGGACACCTCGATCGGCAAGATTATCGCCGAGGCTATTGAAAAGGTCGGCAAAGACGGGGTGATTACCGTAGAAGAGGGCAAGTCGCTTACGACCGAGTTGAAACTCGTGGAGGGGATGCAGTTTGACCAGGGCTATTTGTCGCCTTATTTTGCGACAGATATGCATAAGATGACATGCGAATTGGAAGACGCATATATCCTCATTTATGAGAAGAAGATATCCAATATTAAGGATATCCTGCCCTTGCTGGAAAAGGTTGTCCAGACAGGCAAACCGCTTCTTATCGTTGCCGAGGATATAGAAGGGGAGGCCCTTGCCACCCTCGTCGTCAACAAGCTACGCGGGACATTTACGTGTGCGGCTGTCAAGGCCCCCGGTTACGGCGACCGCCGCAAGGCCATGCTGGAGGATATCGCTATCCTTACAGGGGGTAAGGCCATTACCGAAGACCTGGGGTTTAAACTGGAAAATATCGATTTATCCTATCTGGGCCGTGCTAAGAAGGTGAAGATCGACAAGGAAGACACAACAATTATCGAGGGTTCCGGCAAGAAAAAAGAGATTGAAGGCCGCATCAACCAGATCAAGAATCAGGTTGAGACGACGGACTCCAGCTATGATAAAGAAAAACTGCAGGAGCGCCTGGCTAAATTGTCCGGCGGGGTGGCCGTTATTCATGTCGGGGCGGCAACCGAGACTGAGATGAAGGAAAAGAAGGCCCGTGTCGAAGATGCCCTGCATGCCACCCGCGCTGCCGTCGAAGAAGGCATTGTCCCCGGAGGCGGGGTGGCCTTTTTGCGGACGATACCTTCCCTGGAGAGCCTTAATCTCAAAGGAGATGAAAAGACAGGCATTGAGATCATCCGGCGGGCGCTCGAGGAGCCTGTCCGTCAGTTGACCTTCAACGCAGGATTAGAAGGATCTGTCATTGTGGAGCAGCTCAAGAAGGAAAAAGGCAACGTCGGTTATGATATCAACAAAGATGCCTATGTGGATATGCTCGAATCCGGCGTCATTGATCCTACCAAGGTCACAAGGACGGCCTTGCAGAATGCCGCCAGTATCGCAGGGCTTCTTTTAACGACCGAAGTCTTGGTGACGGATAAACCGGAAAAGGAGAAACAAGCTTTTTCTTCGCCGATGTCGGAATATTAATCTGCGCCCAAATGAGGAGGCAGGGGCCCCAAGCCCCTGCCTCTTTTTTTATGCCTCCTCTTTTCTTTAGTGCCCGCCTAAGACCCGCCTGTTTTTCCCCTAGTCAAAAGACTTTTCCAGGGGTAGAATAACCCTAAAATATTTTGCGGCACGGTTATCAAATTTTGGGGACTTTGAGAATGTATATCCTTGAAAGAGACGCCCTGGGGCGTTTATGGGATGTGTTAAAGAGGCAAGGCTTTACGATCATTGGCCCGACGCTGGATCAGCAGGCCATTGTGTACAGCGAAATTGATTCGGCTGATGATCTCCCTGCCGGCTGGACGGATGAGCAGAAGGCGGGCACCTACCGTCTTAAAAGGCGTCAAGACCAAGCCTGTTTCGGGTATGCATCCGGACCTGTCTCATGGAAAAAATTTTTATTCCTCCCTTCTTTAAAACTATGGCACGGCCGACGCAAAGGCAAAGATATCCAAATTGAAAAAGGGAAAAAAGAGAAGCCTAAGCTGGCCTTTGTGGGGGTGCGTTCCTGCGATCTGCACGCCATAGGTATCCAGGACAAGGTTTTTCTGAAAGGACAGTTTGTAGATTCCCATTATCAGTGCCGTCGGGAGGATGTGGTGGTGGTTGCGGTTAACTGCACCGAGCCCGGCGGCACGTGTTTTTGCGTCTCCCTCCAGACAGGACCGAAGGTAACGGCCGGATTTGACCTTTCCTTGACAGAGATTATTGATAAAAAGCATCATTATTTTCTTGTAGAGACAGGAAGCCCTAAGGGCGAGAAATTTTTAGAAGCCCTGCCGCATCGTGAGGCGCAAGAGACGGAAAAAGATGAAGGGAAAAAATTGATGGAGGATGCCCGGCGGAAAATGGGCCGGACGTTCGATATGGCCAACATCAAAGAATTGCTCTATCAGAACGCCGAGCATCCCCGCTGGGACGAAGTCGCCCAGAGGTGTCTTTCCTGTGCGAACTGCACCCTGGTCTGCCCCACCTGTTTTTGTTCCAACGTAGAAGACGTAACGGATTTAACCGGCGAATATGTGGAACGCTGGCGGCGTTGGGATTCGTGCTTTAACCCGGAGTTTTCCTATATCCACGGCGGCCAGGTCCGTCATACGACCAAAGGGCGCTACCGTCAATGGATGACGCATAAACTGGCGAGCTGGATAGATCAGTTCGGTTCCTCGGGCTGTGTGGGCTGCGGACGCTGCATCACGTGGTGCCCGGTGGGTATTGATATAACCGAGGAGGTTAAGTGTATCCGCGGGAGTCCTCCCGCGGCAGAAGAGGGCCCCTTTAAGAAGGAGAATGACCGATGAAAACTATTGAAGATTTGTTGAAGGAGCATCATTTTTTCAAAGGATTAAACCCCGAATATATTTCTCTCATTGCCGGCTGCGGCAAAAATGCCGTTTTTAAAAAAGGAGAATATGTCGCGCGCGAAGGCAAAGAGGCCAACCATTTTTTTATCATCCAGCAGGGGAAGGTGGCCATAGACATTCTCACGGTTGAAGAAGGGCCTGTCATTATCCAGACGGTCCAGGCAGGGGATATCTTTGGATGGTCGTGGATTATCGAGCCGCATTTCTGGCGTTTTGACGCGAGAGTCCTTGAGACAACGCACGCTATTGCCCTCGACGGCAAATGTTTAAGGGGTAAATGCAATGAGGACCCCAAGCTGGGCTATGAGCTTCTCAAACGCTTTTCCTCGGTCTTGGCTCAGCGTTTGGAAATGGCCCGAATGCAGCTGATGGATATCTACGGTTCAAAGTCCGGGAAGAAAAAGAGACAGGGATAATATGACGGATCCGATGGTTCCCTCGCTTTACCGTGTAGCCCGGTTCAGCCGGGAGACGCACGACACCTTTACAATCGTATTGCGGCCCCAGAAGGCGGAAAAGTCTTTTACGTTTGCCCCGGGGCAGTTTAATATGCTGTATATGTTTGGGGCAGGGGAAGTGCCTGTCTCAATCAGCGGTAATCCGTTGGACAAAAAAACGATTACGCATACGATTCGCGCCGTCGGGAATGTAACGCAGTTGATGCGTCAGTTGAAGACAGGGGATAGGGTGGGCTTACGCGGGCCATTCGGAAGCCGGTGGCCTATTTCTGAGGCCAGCGGGAAAGATGCGGTGATTGTCGCCGGCGGCATCGGCCTGGCGCCGCTGCGACCTGTTGTCTATCAGTTTTTCGCCCGGCGCAAGAGATATCGCCGCGTTACTCTTCTTTATGGGACACGCACCCCGGAGGATATCTTGTATAAGAGGGAGCTTAAACGATGGCGGGCGGAACTGGACATGGATGTGCATGTGACGGTTGACCGGGCCACAGGCTCCTGGCGGGGCAATGTGGATGTCGTTCCTGCCCTTATTCCGCGCGCGGCTTTTGAGGCGGGCAGGACGGTGGCGATGGTCTGCGGGCCCGAGGTGATGATGCATTTTACGGTGCGGGCGCTTAAAGAGAGAGGCTTAGGCAATGAGGATATTTACGTCTCGATGGAGCGCAACATGAAATGCGCGGTCGGTTTCTGCGGCCATTGCCAATACGGCCCTTATTTTATCTGCAAGGACGGGCCTGTCTTTCGTTTCGACCGCGTGGAGCGGATTTTTAGAATAGCAGAGATATAGAAAAATATGAATTCCTCCATACTTAATTCTCCCTACAAAGAGCCAGAAAGACATTTTAAGTCTGATGAACGCGGACTAACCAAAGAAATTCTAGAGTTTCGTCGGCCAAGCAGTTTTTATATTCCTGTGCCGCGGGCTAAAAGCTTGAAAAAACGCGCCGAGCAGAATGTCGCTGAAGGCGCTTTTGGCAGTGAACTCCAGCAAGACAATGAGTTTATTAATAAAATCAGGGGTAGAATTAACGAATGGGGTATGCTGGATTATCCCGGCCTTACAAAGACCTCGCGCGACTTGCTTTTTTATTGGAAAGATGAAGCCCGCGATAACAAGCTTTTTTTCTGCCAGATCGAAGCATTGGAAACACTCATGTACATAAACGAGGTGGCAGAAAAATCCGGAGAAAGCTGGATCATTAATAAGCTAAAAAAAGCGGGGCGGGAGGCAAACCCCGGTTTGTATCGTATCGCATTAAAAATGGCTACCGGCTCCGGGAAAACAGTGGTTATGGCCATGATTATTGCCTACAACACGCTTAATAAAATTCGCTATCCGCAGGATACGCGGTTTACCGATACGTTTGTTGTTATTACACCGGGGATAACAATTCGTGACCGGTTGAATGTTCTTCTTCCAAATGATCCGAACAACTATTATAAAAAGCGTGATATTGTGTCTTATCATGATCTTGAGCAGCTCCAGCAGGCGACGGTGCTGATTACCAATTATCATCAGTTGGAGCTCCGGCAGAATCCACGTTTCCAGGTCGGTTCGGTTATGAAAGCGGCCGGATTTATTAAAGAGGAAACGATCAAAGAAACACCGGCTGCCATGATGAATCGGGCATTCAAAAGTGTTCTTCAAAAATCAAGGATCCTGGTCATTAATGATGAAGCCCATCATTGTTATCGGGAAAAACCGAACGAAGAAAAGTTATCAGGCGAGGACCGTAAAGAGGCGGACGAGAACAACAAGGCCGCCCGTGTTTGGGTCAGCGGGCTGGAGGCTTTGGCGCAAAAAATGTCGATTAACGGCATCATTGATTTGTCGGCCACGCCATATTTTTTACGAGGCTCCGGCTATCAGGAAGGCACTCTTTTCCCGTGGGCAGTTTATGATTTCTCTTTGCTTGATGCCTTGGAATGCGGAGTTGTCAAGATCCCCAGATTACCGGTTCAGTCCGATACGATTACTCTTGATGATGAGCCCGAGTTTCGCAACCTTTGGTTGTATGTCCGGGAAGATCTGCCCAAGAAGGGGTTAAAAACAGGGGATTACAATTTGTCCACTTTTGTTTTGCCCACCAAGCTGGAGGAAGCCCTGACTTCTCTTTATGGCAGTTATGAAAAATATTATAAGGTCTATGAACAAGAAAAGAGACATAATCCCGATGTGATGCCTCCGGTCATGATCGTGGTCTGTAATAATACGACGGTTTCGGAGATTGTATATCGCTGGATCGCCGGATATGAAAATCCAACCCCAAGCGGAAAAATCAAGATCGAGAAAGGCAATCTCGAGATATTCCGCAATGAAGACGGCGCCAGGTTTTTAGACCGTCCCAATACACTTTTGATCGACAGCGCCCAGCTCGAAAGCGGCGAGAAAATCGATGACGCTTTTAAGAAAATATTTGAGAAAGAGATCCAGGATTATCACAAGGAGTATAGACGCCGATTCCCCGGCCGTGATGATCCTTCGGATGAAGAACTACTGCGTGAAGTTATGAATACGGTCGGTAAGCCCGGCAAGCTGGGAGAGAATATCAAATGTGTCGTGAGCGTTTCAATGCTGACTGAAGGCTGGGATGTGAATACGGTTACGCATATCCTGGGTGTTCGCGCCTTTTCGACACAGTTGCTTTGCGAGCAGGTCGTGGGGCGGGCGTTAAGACGCATTGACTATAGCGTTGATAGCACAACCGGGTTGATGGCTCCCGAATATGCCGAAGTATACGGTGTTCCGTTCAGTTTCTTAAGGGTTGAAGGCAATGTCCCGCCCCAGCCGCCTAAAGTCATTCATCGTGTCCATGCTTTACCGGAGCGCGAACAATATGAGATCACTTTTCCCCGCGTTGAGGGGTACAGGTATGAATTGAATGAAACGAAGCTCGCGGCCAATTTTACCGGGGAATCGAGGATCATCATTGAGAACGAACCGACAGAGGTCGTGTTGGAAGGGGTTATTGGTGAGGGGATCAAAGAGACGCTGGAGAAGATCAAGGAGCGCCGCGAGGGCGAGGTTATCATGCGCCTCACGCAAGGGCTTCTTAAGAAATATTATACGGATGCCGATGGATCGGAGAAGTATTGGCTGGGGCCCCAATTAAGGCGCATTGCCGAAGAGTACGTCAAGAAATATGTTGTCCTTAAAGATCGCATGGTCATAGGATATTTAAGCGTTGGGGAATATTTCTCCGGCGCGCTTACGAAGATCCAGCAGGCCATTATTACCGAGAATCTTGCCAGTCAAGGCGAGAAGAAAATCTTGCCGGTCCTGGCGCCGTATGATACCGTCGGGTCGACCCGTTATGTCGATTTTCTCACAACGCGGCCGGTCCAGGAAACGGTCAAAAGCCATGTCAATTATGTGGTGGCTGATACCGAGGAATGGGAACAAGGCGTCGCCAAGAAGCTTGAACAAATGGATGAGGTTCTTGCTTATGTGAAAAATCAAAATCTTGGGTTTACGATCCCCTATGAACACCAGGGTGTCGCGCGCCATTATATGCCGGACTTTTTAACAAGGATTGAAACGCCGGACAAATCTATCCTTAACCTTTTGATCGAAGTGACAGGCAAAAAAGATGATAAAAAGATAATGAAGGTCAAAACCGCCCGCGAATTTTGGGTCCCGGCCGTCAACAATGACGGGCGGTTCGGGCAATGGGCTATCCTTGAAGTCCAGGATATCTATGAGACGCAAAATCTGATCCGGGCCGGAATAACAAACGGATTTAACGGTTTGGGAGAATAAAGCATGTTGTTTTATATTGATGAGAGCTGGCAAACAACGAAAGACGGAAAACATAAAGTCGGGATTCTGGCGGCTGTCCAGATTAAAAGCCATGATTTTAACGC
>MHGQ01000054.1:22453-23381 GCA_001805645.1 Omnitrophica WOR_2 bacterium RIFCSPHIGHO2_02_FULL_50_17
TTATATTCTTTGAAGTGCAAACATCTCGGCGTGGCCGCAGGGAATAAAGAAATCAAGGGAAATGGTATTTTTAGAAGCTACGTTTTTGATCTGGAATCGAAAGGGATTGCCTCCCGGGAACTGAACCTTGCCCGGGACGTGTTTTCGTATATGAAGACCATTGATGTCCGGTGTTTTGCTTCGGTTGTCTTTGCGGAAAAGGAGATCGATCTGGCGTGCGCGAACGTGAATCAGCTTGAACGGCCGTTTTTCTTTTTGTTTGAGCGCGTAGATTTATTTATGAAGGAAAATCATCCGGGGTTGATGGCCAAGCTCATTTTTGACGATCGGGGAATTCAGATAAATGGCGCCATTTCCAAGAGCGTCAGTAATTTCTTCCATAAAAGTCATGCCGGCAAAACATTTGACAATATAATCAAAGTTCCGTTTTTCGCGCTTTCCAGTGAGTGCGTGGGGATACAAATGTCCGATATGATAGCGTATATTTTGGGGGCGCGTTTCACAGCGCGCGCGGGGAAATGGGAGTTTTTTAAGAAAGCAAAAGAATTGGAGTTTATCAGCCGGTCGACTGTTACGATCGCGGGGAAGGATCGGCCTTTGTGGGGTTTTAAGATTATAAAAGAGAAAGAGGCTGGCGATTTATTCAATTCGGGAAGAATTGAATAAATCTATTGGAAGGCCAGAAAGCCCCCCACCAGCCTCATGATAAAAAGTAGCATATATTAGTCGATAAATCAAGCCTCTGTCAACACAATTCTGGAGTGGTAAGAATTATGCCAAGAAAAATAAAAGCGACTCGCACAACAGAAGCCGCGGCGGTAACGGCGTATAAGCATAAAGACAAGCGCGCGTATATCCCCACCCAGGAAGAATCCGTCAGGCTCTCGCACCGGGATAAACAGCCCGTTAAGAAGAAATATGATTACGA
>MHGQ01000055.1 GCA_001805645.1 Omnitrophica WOR_2 bacterium RIFCSPHIGHO2_02_FULL_50_17
CAATCCTTCGACTTTGTTCAGGACTTGGCCCGAGCGAGTGAAACGAGTCGAAGGCCTGCGTTCGCTCAGGGTTTCGCTCTCAGAGTTTCAAGGAGGGGCGGGCCCTGCGTAAACATTTGAAAAAAGTGCGCGACAGCGTCGAGTTTGCGGCGGTCCAAAAGCGCGAGAAGAACGCTTTTCTTAAGCGCACCGCGGATGTCTTTTATCTCCCGGGGGAGAAGGACGTTTTCAAAGAATTCCTGATCATCTACGGCCTGAAAGAAGTAAAAGAGATGTGCATGCGGCTTGCCGGCAGAACTCCCCTGAACTGGAAGGGGAACTAGATTTGCGTAAGATGCCTAAAACATTAGCCAAAAATGACGGGTATTCTTTTTTGCTGCAAAGAGTGCGCAAAGTGCTTGTTGAGGGGCAAAGGCGCATCGAGGCCGAGCGGGTGCGCACCTACTGGGAGACGGGACGCGTCATCCGCGCCGACATCCTCAAGCACAAAGACCGCGCGGAATACGGCGCACAAGTCGTTAAGCGTTTAGCCGGCGATTTAGAAGTGAATTTAAGCGTTCTGCAACGCTGCGTCCAATTCGCCAAGGCCTACCCGCGCCTGCCAATTGTCGCCACGTGGCGACAATTCAGCTGGAGCCACTACCGCGAATTAATAACAGTCACTGATGAAAAAAAGCGTTCCCGGCTGGAAAAGCTGGCTTTGCAAAATGATTGGTCGGTTCAGCAGCTCGCTTCACATATTAAAAAAAATCAGCTGTTTCTAACGGCGGGTGAGGGGCGGCCGGCGTCCATATCGCAGTTAACCTTCGCCCGCGGGCGGCTGAACACCTACGGAATCGTCCCGGCGAACAAGTCGTTGATCCGCCAGGGTCCGTTGGCTATGGATTTTGGTTTTCGGGAGCAGTACGCAATTCCCGAAGGCGCGCCGCGATTAAAGGAAAACGACACGGTTGAACTTGTCTTCACGGGAGGGGCGCTCACCGGCGTCCGCAAAGTCGAGGCCCCTGAAGAGGAGCTCTTCACCTACAGGACCGGTGTCGAAAGAGTCATCGACGCCGACACGCTGCTGGTTTCCTTTGATTTCCGTTGCCCGATGTCCGTCAGCCAAAAGCTGCGTCTGCGCGGCATCAATTGTCCCGAGATGGACACCGAGGAAGGCAAGAGGGCCAAGCGGTTCGTCGAATCAAGGCTGAAGGGATGTGAATTTATCATTGTCAAAACCTACAAGGATACCACCGACAAGTACGACCGGTACCTGGCGGACATATTTTACAAGGCAGGGGCTGGTGACTCGTCGCTGGTCGCTTGTAAAGGGAAATTTTTGAACCAGGAACTTCTGGACGAAGGTCTGGCCGTCGCGTATGAATAAAGGCCGGCCGCAAGGGGCAAAGAAGGGTGAAGAAGAAGCGAAAAGGCCATGGTTGAACACAACCGTAAATACGCGTTTCGTTTCAAGGACAAGCGGATAATTTTTAACAAGCTGGCCCACGAGCCGGAATTTCATCCCTTCGCCAAGGCCCTCGTCTACGCGCTCTATCATAAGGAATATCCCACCCTGCGCGTTGAGGCCAAGCTCGACGACCGGTTTCAGCCGGATTTAAACGCCCTCAGTTACGACGGGACCATGCTTTTTTGGGCCGAGGTCGGGAAGGTGTCGATTGCCAAGATCGAGAAGCTCTTTAAGAAATACCGCCGGGCGCATTTTGTGTTTGTCAAAGAAGAGAAAGACGCCGCTATTTTTCAACAGCAGATGGACAAGATGGCGAAAGACATGCGCAGCCTTCCGCTCGTTGAAATCGTCGTCTATCCGGAACATTTTCATGAATGGAACGTGAGCGATGAAGGCGACGTGTTTATCCGCAAAGAGGACGTGAGCATCATCTGCTGGCACGACCCCAGAGACAAGGTGAAATATTATTAGCCACCCCACAGACCCTCACGCGTTTATCCCCAAGAAATCCCTGGGTCAGCATTTTCTCGTCGGTCCAGGTGTCCGGCAGAAAATTATTGAGGCCTGCGATCTGCGGCCGGATGACGTCGTGCTCGAGATCGGCCCGGGCAAGGGGGCGCTGACACGGCCGTTGTCCGAGCGGGTGAGCAAAGTTTTCGCCGTTGAGAAAGATGACCGTCTCGCCGCACGCCTTAAGCAGGAATTCGCCGGAACGAATGTCGCCATCCTGCACGCGGATATTCTGGAGTATCCGTTTGAGCGGCTGCCCTGCGGCGTCAAGATCGTCGGGAATCTTCCTTACAATATCGCTACACCGATTATTGAAAAAGTTTTGGCCTTCCGGCGTAAATTTACCGCTTTCTATATGACCGTCCAGTGGGAGTACGGCAGCCGCATGGCCGCCGGGCCTCATTCCAAAGAGTACGGCTCCCTGTCGTGTTTTGTCCAGTATTATGCGGATGTCAAAAAACTTTTTAAGATTCCCCCTGCGGCCTTCATGCCCCCGCCTAAGGTCCAGTCGTGCTTTTTGCGTCTGGACATGAAAGAGAGGCCGCCGCTGCCGGCCGGCAGCGAAGAATGGCTTTTTAAGGTGATCCGCACCTGTTTTAACCAGCGGCGTAAAATGGTACAGAATTCCCTCTCTTCGCTTTTGCCCAAGAAAGAGATCGATGTGATTCTCCAGGGACTTCACATTGATTCGCGGTTACGTGCGGAAGATATCAGCCTTGAGGATTACGTGCGGCTGGCCGACAGGGCACGGCAGGGGTAATTCTGCTCATTATTCGCCCTTCCAGCCTTTAAACCAATAGTCGGTGATCTTCCTTCGGTTGATTTCAAAGGCGTGTTTCAGGATCATGTCCTGGGCTTCGTGGGGTGTGTTATAGAAGGCGATTCCCGTCTGAAACGGCGGGGAGGAGGCATTTTGCCACACAACAGTTCCCTGGATATCCAGCTTCGTCCGGGGGGATAAATAGATGGTGAGTTTGAGTCTTTGGCGTAAAGGAAAGGGTTCTTTCACGCAAATACAGGCGCCGGCGCAGCTTAAGTCTTTGGTATGGCCTTCGTTTGAGGAGGCGTGGGGGGAACGTTGATAAACCACACGATTGCGTGCTCCCCATCGGGGGAAATAGCGCTCGTCGGCATTCTTTTCTTTGTTTTTTTGACAGGGAGCGCCCATAGAAGACAAAAGCCACATCATCTATTGTTAGATTCCGTGGCTGAAGTTACAGTAACATAGCCAACGGCGTCCCGCAAGAATTAATTATAGAATTTTTGTTTGTAAATAATATTTAAGAGAGGTATCGCTTGACACGGAAGCTTGGAGATGTTAAAAAAAATTAAGTTTTTATTGCTTAAGAGGATATAAGAGACATGGAAAAGAGGATTTATTATCATGATACGGATGCCGGCGGCGTGGTCTATTATGCCAATTACCTCAAATTTTTGGAAGAGGCCCGGGTGGAATTTCTGGAACGGAAGGGTCTATCCATCGAACGATGCCGTCAGCTCGGTTTTTGGCATGCGGTGCGCAAATGCTCTGCAACATACAAAAGGCCTGCGCGTTATGGCGACATCATTATCTGTGATGCCGCTCTTAAGAAGGTAACAGCGGCACAGATCATTTTTGACCAGAAGATTCACGACAAGAAAACCGGGCGGCTGGTGCTTGAAGCCGAGGTGGTACTTGTCAGTTTAAACAAAGATTTCAAGCCCGTGCCCATCCCCGAGGCGGTAAAAGCCTTGTTGATGTAGTTTTGCCTTGTCAGGGGGTATGTTTGATGTTAGGATATACACTTTGTCGGGGTAAAATCGCAGGGGATTCTGGTTTGTAGAATAGAAAACATGATCAAGACCAAGGGCAGCAAAATCGTCACGCAGGACGATGTGAGGTATATCGCAAGCCTCTCGCGGATATCTCTGCGGGATGAGGAAATGGCGCGTTTAACGCGGAATCTGGAGGATATCCTGCATTACGTCCGCAAGCTCGAAGAAGTGGATGTCCGTCATATCGAACCCACCAGTCATGTCCTTCCATTGAAAAATGTTTACAGGGAAGACCGTATGAGGCCCTCTCTGACCCGGGAGGATGCCCTGCAAATCGCTGTTCAGCAGCATGAAGGTTTCTTTAAAGTGCCGAAGGTTATCCAATGAAGTTAAACGAGCTTACCGCCCACGAAATCCTTGATTTGATTCGCTCCCGGAGAACCTCGATAAGTGAGGTTTACGAGGCCGTCACCGATCAGATTCAGACGACGGAAAAAGATGTGAGGGCTTATGTGCGTCTCAATGAAAAACCGTGTCATGCAGACGCTCTGGACGCTGCAGCCGTCCCTGTCCCTATCGGGATTAAGGATAATATCTGTGTTGCCGGCCAGGAGACGGCCTGCTGTTCCAAAATTTTGGCCGGATTTCGTCCGCCGTATGATGCCACCGTCATCCGCAAGTTGAAGGCCTCGGGGGCGGTCTTTGTCGGCAGCACGAATATGGATGAATTCGCCTTTGGGTCGTCGACGGAAAACTCGTGCTACGGCCCGACGCGCAATCCCTGGAATTTGGATTGTGTGCCAGGGGGCTCCAGCGGCGGTTCGGCCGCGGCGGTGGCCTCTGGTGAGGCCATCTGGGCTATCGGCTCGGATACCGGCGGGTCTATCCGCCAGCCGGCTTCCTTCTGCGGCGTGGTCGGCTTAAAACCCACGTACGGCCGTGTCTCCCGTTATGGGCTTGTGGCCTTTGCCTCCAGCCTGGATCAGATAGGGCCCCTGACCAAGGATGTGACAGATGCGGCGTTATTGATGAATATCATCGCCGGCTATGATGAATATGACTCCACCTGCGCCGATATGCCGGTTCCGGATTACACCCAGGCGCTTATGAACGACGTCAAGGGGCTTAAGATCGGCATTCCCCAAGAATACTTTGTGGCAGGAATCGACCCTGAGGTCAAGGCAGCGGTGACGGCGGCTATCGAGGTTTTGACAGAAGGCGGGGCAGTCGTTGAAGAGGTCTCCCTGCCGCACACCGAGTATGCCGTCGCGACGTATTATATTGTGGCGACCGCCGAGGCCAGCTCGAATTTAGCGCGTTATGACGGGGTCCAGTACGGCCTCAGGCGTCAGCCCGCGGCGGTACGCAAGAATCCCCTCATTGACATGTATGAGGAGACCCGTGATGCAGGATTCGGCCCTGAGGCCAAGCGCCGGATTATGCTGGGGACCTATTCGCTGTCGTCGGGTTATTACGATGACTATTACCTGAAGGGGTTGAAGGTGCGCACCCTTATCAAGCAGGACTTTGACCATGTCTTCCGGGAATTTGATGCGGTTGTGACGCCGACCTGCCCGACAACGGCTTTTAAAATAGGCGAGAAAATGGACGATCCTTTAAGCATGTATTTGTCCGATGTCTACACCATCTCGGTGAATTTAAGCGGTATCCCGGCGATATCGGTTCCTTGCGGATTTTCTAAACATCGTCTGCCCATAGGGTTGCAGATTCTGGCCAAGCCGTTCAATGAGGAGATGCTTCTGCGCATCGCCTATGCGTATGAGCAAAGAACCGAGTGGCATAAAAGACGGGTGTTTGAAAGATGAATCAAGTTGTTCAACAAAAATACGAGACGGTTATCGGCCTCGAGGTGCATCTGCAGCTTAAGACAGAGACGAAGATTTTTTGCGGGTGTGCGAATGTCTTCGGGCGGGAACCCAACGCGCAAGTCTGTCCTGTCTGCCTGGGATTGCCGGGGACACTGCCTGTCTTGAACAAAAAGGCCCTGGCATACGCGATGAAGGCGGCCCTGGCCCTCAATTGTCAGATCAATTCTTTTATCAAGTTCGACAGGAAAAATTACTATTATCCGGACTTGCCGAAAGGATACCAGATCTCCCAGTACGACAATCCTATCGCCAGTCACGGATATCTTGAGATACCCGCCGAGGATGGCCGTGTCAAAAGAATCACCATTAAACGGGCTCATCTGGAGGAAGACGCCGGAAAGCTGATTCACGACGAGGGAACCAACAGCAGTCTGGTGGATTATAACCGCACCGGCACACCCTTGATGGAAATCGTCACCGAACCGGATTTGCGGTCTTCCCAGGAGGCTTATGACTATCTGCAGAATTTGAAGTTGACCCTTCAGTATTTGAATGTTTCGGACTGCGATATGGAAAAAGGGAGCCTGCGCTGTGACGCCAATATTTCTATCCGCGAGACGGGGGATCCGTGTCTGGGGACAAAGACCGAGCTGAAAAACATGAATTCTTTCAAGGCCGTCAAGGCGGCCCTGGAGTTTGAGGAGAGACGCCAGCAAAAGGCGCTGGAGTCCGGTGAGCGCATCGTTCAAGAGACGCGGCTGTGGGATGAAGGGAGAGGGGCGACCGTTTCTATGCGCAGCAAAGAAGAGGCGCATGATTACCGCTATTTCCCGGAGCCGGATCTGGTGCCGTTTGTGGTGGATGAAGGCGTGATTGATACTATCCGCCGCTCTATCCCCGAGCTTCCGCAGCAGAAATACAAACGGTTCAGGAGTGAATATAAACTTTCCGATTACGACGCCAACATTATGGTTCAGGATGCGGATGTCGCCAATTTTTTTGAGGCCTGCGCGCGGCTTTATCCGCAGCCCAAGAAAATCTGCAACTGGATTCAGGGCCCTCTCCTTCAGGAGCTCAATGCCCGTAAGGCGCATGTGCGGGATCTCCGTATGACCCCCGAATATCTGACGACGATTATCCGCAAGACGGATGAGAATGTCCTCAGCAACCTGGCCGCGAAGGAGGCCTTTCAACATGTGATGGAGACGGGGAAAAGCGCGGATGAGGTGATTGAGCAGAAAGGCCTGGCCCAGGTCTCAGACAGCGGGATTTTGGAAAGTGTGGTCGAGGAAGTCATCCGGGATAACGAAAAAGTGGCCGGACAGATTCGCGAAGGAAAAGAAAGCGCGGTGGGATTCCTGGTTGGCCAGGCGATGCGCAAGACCCAAGGCAAGGCCAATCCCAAAATACTCGGGGAACTCATTAGAAGGAGGCTTCTGGCATGAAGAAAAAATTTTATATCGTGACGGCAGCGGTTTTGGCATTTTGTTCGCTGACGACCCTGGCGGTTTCCCAGATCGACCGTCAGACCAAGGACGACCTTTATTCCCAGATTGAATTGTACAGTTATACCCTGACAACCATCCAGGCGGACTATGTGGATGAGATGACGCCCAAGGATCTTATTTATGGATCTCTCAAGGGGATGCTGGCCTCGCTGGACCCGCACAGCCAGTTTCTCACGCCGGAGGAGTATAAAGAATTAAAGACGGAAACCGAGGGGAAATTTGGCGGGCTGGGGATTGAGATTTCCATCCGCGACGGACTTTTGACGATTATCACGCCCCTAGAAGATACCCCGGCGTGGCGGGCCGGAATCAAGGCGGGGGATCGGATTGTTAAAATCGAAGGGGAGTTGACCAAAGATATCACCTTAAGCGACGCCGTCAAGAAATTGCGGGGTAAGCCCGGGACGGAGGTTAAGATTACTGTCCTGCGCGAGGATGAGTTTAAGATTATGGATTTCACGATTGTCCGGGAGGTGATTCATATCCAGGATGTCAAGAATACGCAGATCCTGGAGGATAAAATCGGGTACATACGTCTGGCGGAATTCCGCGAAGATTCGGCCAAGGCCTTTCGCGAGGCCCTGGATGCCTTGACTGCCCAGGGGGCAGACAGCCTGGTCCTGGATCTGCGCAATAACCCCGGCGGACTGCTGAATGTGGCCATTAAGATTACGGAAGAATTCCTCCCGCAAGGCAAGGTGATTGTCTCAACCAAGGGACGGCGGCTGTCCCAGAATACTATTACCCATTCCACCAACACCAGCCATTTCATTGACTGGCCGATGGTCGTTTTAATCAATGAGGGGACGGCGTCGGGAAGCGAGATCCTGGCCGGGGCTGTGCAGGATAATAAGCGGGCCATTGTCTTAGGGGTAAAATCTTTCGGCAAGGGTTCCGTGCAGTCGGTGATTCCCCTCCCCGACGGCTCGGGCCTGCGGCTTACGACGAGCAAGTATTTTACCCCTTCGGGGAGGTCCATTCACGGCACAGGGATCGAGCCCGATATTGTCGTTGATGTGGAGCCGCCGGCGGAGGAGGAGAAAGAGAATAAGGATGGCAAAGAACGGGAGAAAAAGATCGAAAAAATATTTGAAGATGTAAAGATGCAGGAGACTGAAAGTCCCGAGAAACTCAAGCAGACCAAAGAAGAGGCGGAAATCCGTCAGCGTCTTTTGAGCGATAAGCAGGTCCAGGGCGCGATCAGCGTTCTTAAAGGGATTCGCGTTTACAAGAAATTCAGCACACAAGAGGCGCCGGCGGCGGCTTCTCAGCCTTCGGGAACGGCCCTCTGACGATGAATGTCTTAGGATTTGAGACATCCTGCGATGAGACGGCCGCGTCCGTCGTCAAAGACGGCAGGATTGTTCTTTCCAATATTGTTGTATCGAGCCTGAAGGAGCATCGCCGCTACGGCGGTGTGATTCCGGAGATTGCCTCGAGGCGGCAGATGGAGTTTATTCACCCCGTTGCGGTTAAAGCTCTTCAAGAGGCAGGTTTGACGCTTGGGCGTATCGATGCCCTGGCGGTCACCAACCGGCCGGGGTTGATCGGTTCGCTATTGGTGGGAATCTCCTTTGCCCGGAGCCTTAGTTTTGCGTCGAACAAGCCCCTGGTCGATGTTGATCATATCAAGGCACATATGTATGCCTGTTTTCTGGCGTCGCCACAGCCGACATTGCCGGCGGTAGGGCTGGTCGTCTCAGGGGGGCACACGAGTTTGTATTTCATTAAAAATTTTAAGGACTTTCGGATTTTAGGAGAGACTTTAGACGATGCCGCCGGTGAGGCATTTGACAAGGTTGCCCGAATCCTGAATCTCGGTTATCCCGGCGGCCCGGCGATTGACCGTATGGCGCAAAAGGTTAAGAAAACGACCCTGAGATTTACGTGTGCGGATCTGCCGGGGACGTTGAATTTCAGCTTTAGCGGCATTAAGACCGCGGTTCTCTATCATAGACAAAGATACAAAGAAGGAAAGGATTACCCCCCGGAAGAGGTCGCTTATGCCTTTCAGGAAAGCGTGGTGGCTGTTTTAGCGGCCAAGTCTTTGGAGGCGTGCCGGAAACTCAAGACGAAGACACTTTTGGTCGGCGGGGGGGTGGCGGCCAATTCCGCCTTGCGCCGGCATCTGCAGGAGGCGGCCCGTGAGTATGGCATTGAGGTTTATTTTCCGCCGCCGGCTTTGTGTATGGACAATGCGGCGATGATCGCCGGTCTGGGATTCCATTACTTTTCGTCATAATTTTCTTTTGAAGGAGGCTGTTATGCCGGAGTTCATGGAGACTTTATTTAAGATTATCCTGTCGATTTTATTGAGCGGTTTGATCGGCGCGGAACGCGAACTGCGCCGCAAAGCCGCGGATTTGCGCACGCATATCCTGGTGGGATTGGGTTCTACGCTCATTGTATTGACTTCTATTTTCCTTTTTGATATATACAAAGAAACCGCCATGGTTGATCCGACGAGGATGATTGCCGGGATTGTGACTGGCATCGGTTTTTTATGCGCCGGAACCATTATCCAGGCGGAATCGCGGGTCAAGGGCCTGACCTCGGCGGCGGCTTTGTGGATTGTCTCCGGGGTCGGTATTGCCGTCGGGGCCGGACATTATACGGCCGCCGTTCTTGTTTCTGTTATCGTCTTTTTTGTGCTGGTGAGTCTGCGCTCTATTGAATGCAAAATCGCCCAGATGTCGCGCAGTAAAGGGGAAGAATAGGAGCTCTTTATGGGGTGGTGTCCTTGCCGAAAAACAAAAAAACAGGACGAACAAAGGGTCGTTGAGATCGGCGTTCAGACGCAGGGGAATTTAATATTTAAAGAGCCGGTGGAGCTGCGCATCACGGGCAAGTTCAGCGGGAATCTTGAGTTTTATGGAACGCTCATCACGGCGGAATTCTCCGATATCGAAGCCGCTATCGTCGGCGATAACATTGTTATTGCCGGCAGGGTCAAGGGGGATATCACGGCCCACAAAATGCTGGTCTTGATGCCCACGGCTGTCGTGAGGGGGAATATCTCGACGCCAAAGTTGAATGTCGTGGAGGGGGCCCTCTTCCAGGGCAGCTGTCAGATGATCGACGAGCTGCTGGATATCAAGGAAGTGGCGCAGTATCTTGAGATCGATATTAAAGAAATCGAGGCCTTGGCCCATTCGGGCAAGATCCCGGGACAAAGACGGGGTAACAGCTGGAAGTTCGAACGCTCTCAGATCGACCAGTGGGCCTCATCGGGGAAAGTTGTCTAGTCTATGACGGCAGGCCAGTTCATCTCGGTGCGCGAAACGGCCCAGTTATTAGGGATCTCCGAAAAAAAGGTCATGGACATGATTGAGGAGCGCAGACTCCAGGCTTACCGTATTGCCGATAAATTCCTGCGTCTTAAGAAAACGGAAGTCATGAGTCTGCGCAACAGCGGCCATGTCACCCGGGAGGATTTGCAGATTGCCTATACAACAGCGGAACGGGTTAGAGATTTTTTTTATTTTAACGATTTTTACCTCTTGTCTTTTTTTATCATCCTTGAGCTTCTGTATGTCATTTTTTTTGCGTGAGGAGTGAGGCGAGGTAGCTCAGCTGGTTAGAGCACGGAGCTCATACCTCCGGAGTCGGCGGTTCGATCCCGCCCCTCGCTACCATTGTCCCATTTCAGATGCGGCAAATTTTTCCTATAACAATCGTTTTCCTGGCGGCATTCTTGCCCTCCTTCCCCCTGATGGCGGCAGGGGAAACCAATCTTGATTTCTTCCTGGGTTCATCCCAGCATTATAGAGATGTCCTCGTTTCTGAGGTTCTTCGTGCAGATACTTTTGTTTTGGACGACGGCGAAGTCATCCGGATGATTGGCGTTCGGGCTTTGGGTAAGCCCGTCCGCAAGAAAGAAGTGCAGCGTGACAAATTCGGCTTTGTCATCGAGGAAAAAGCCAGCCCACTTGTCCCCCTCGGCGAGGAGGCCCTGGCCTTTGTGCGGGATCTTTTGGAAGGCCAACGGGTTCGTCTGGAATTTGATGCGGTCAAAAAAGATGACGAGTTTCATACATGGGCGTATGTTTTTCTAGCCGAGGAAGGGACGTTTGTGAATACGGAGATACTCCGTCAAGGCTTTGGCAGCCTTCATATCCAGGCCCCCAACACCCAATATGCCCCGCAATTACGGGAGGCCTACCGGCAGGCACAACAGGAAAAGCGGGGCCTCCACCGCGAATAAGGAAAGCGCATGATGGATTTGGTTGGCAGGGTTAAGAAAAGCCTGTGCAACTCAGACGTTGTTTCATCCGGGGCCACGCTTATTGTCGGTGTCTCCGGCGGCCCGGATTCGGTAGCTCTCCTGCATATCCTTGCCCGGTTGCGCTATGAACTGGGTGTTCATCTTCACGCCGCTCATTTTAATCACAATTTACGTAAAAGCGCGCGGCTTGACCAGCGGTTCGTAGAGCGCCTGGCCGAGCGGTTGAATGTGCCGTGCACAAGCGGGGTTTGGAGGAATCCCCCGCGGCGGCCGAAGATGTCTTTGGAAGAGCTCGCCCGCCTTAAGCGGTTTGATTTTTTTCAGCGTCTGGCAAAAGACTTGAAGGCCTCTGCCGTTATTCTGGGGCATACAAGGGATGATTTGGCCGAGACGGTTTTGATGCGGATTTTACGCGGGACAGGCCTTTCGGGGATGCGGGCGATTCTTCCCCAACGGCAGATGGAAGGCGTTTGTTTTATTCGTCCCTTACTGGAGACCCAGAAGGCGGAAATTGTTCGTTATTTAAAAAATCAGCGGATTTCTTACCGCCTTGACCCGACGAACCGGCAGACCAAATTTTTCCGTAACAAAATCCGGCTCCGGCTTTTGCCGCTTCTTGAGAAAGAATACAGCCAGAATATCCGCGAGGTTCTTTGCCATCTGGCCGAGACAGCGGCCGCAGACTATGCGTATATGGAAGACCAGGCCGGAAGACTCTTTAAGCAGGCGGCTCAATATTGCGCCAAAGACAGGCGCGTTCAATTGAGTATCAAGGTGCTCAGAAGACAGCCCCAGGCGATACGGCGTATGCTCATTCGCCTTGCCCTTCAATACCTTCAGGAGAGCACGAACCGTCTGACGTTGTCCCACATAAAAGTGGCTTTATGCCATGTGCGTGAGGTCGAAGACCTTCTCTGCAACAGGCCTCCAGGGGCCCTTGTCCATTTGCCGGGTGGTATCTGTGTTGGCAAGAGAGAGGACAGTCTTTTCTTCACAAAGAAACACTTGAATTAATTTTCAAATACATTACAATGATAATTCATTTCGTGCCATTAAATAGATCCCTCGTCTCGCCAGAGTTCGGCGAAGTCTGACGACCTTTGGACTTTCCGCTCTTAAGGCGCCTGCCTACCGGAAGCCAGGGACCCGCTTCTGGCGGGCGGGATGCCTCCTTAGGGTCAAGCAGTCTTAACACTCTCTAAAGGGTCAAATATATGCCTAAGCAGAACTCAGAAAATGCCGGCCTGGACAGGCCAATATTAAAAAAACCCCGCAAGGCGGGATATCCTCCGAAGATGCCAAAACAGCCCAACGGCAATTGGCTGTTCTGGGTGGCCATGGTGTTTATTTTTCTTATCTTCATGAGCCAGAATGAGACAATGACTTCCCTTCATCTCCCGAAAGAATTGTCCTACAGCGAGTTTTATGCGATGCTCTTGAGCAATAAAGAGACAAGCCAGATTCAGCATCTGGAGCTCATTGAAAGCACGGAAAACAAACTGCGCGGCAGTCTTTCCGACGGTACGGAATTTACCCTGAATATCCCCAAGGAAGACGCCGAACTTCTGAACCTTATCCGGACCCATGTCCCTAATTTTAGGGTCGTGGTGCCCCAGTTATTCTGGACGCAGATGTTTTTTTCCTTTATGCCCATTATTCTTATTATTACGTTTATTTGGTTTCTTTCGCATCGCGGGGCACAGATGGGCAATAAAATCTGGTCGTTCGGAAAATCCCGTGCCAAGATAAGCAAGGGCAAGGGGCAGGTGACATTTCAGGATGTGGCGGGTGTGGATGAGGCCAAGGAAGAGCTTCAGGAGGTCATCGAATTTTTGAAAGATCCTAAAAAATTCGAACGCCTGGGCGGCAAGATTCCTAAGGGGGTGCTTTTGATCGGGCCTCCGGGCACGGGAAAGACGCTTTTGGCCAAGGCGGTTGCCGGTGAGGCCGAGGTGCCCTTTTTCTCGTTAAGCGGGTCGGATTTCGTGGAGATGTTCGTCGGCGTGGGGGCATCGCGGGTGCGCGATTTGTTTGATCAGGGGCGCAAGGCCGCCATGACCTCCGGCAAGGGGGCCATTATTTTTATCGATGAGATTGATGCGGTCGGCCGCCTGCGTTTTGCCGGTATCGGCGGCGGTAACGACGAACGCGAGCAGACCTTGAATGCCCTTTTGGTGGAGATGGACGGCTTTACCAATCAGGGGGGCTTGATTCTTATCGCGGCGACCAACCGTCCGGATACGCTGGATCCGGCGCTGATGCGTCCCGGACGGTTTGACCGGCAGGTTGTCGTTGGCCTGCCGGATATTAACGGCCGGGAAGGAATTCTTAAGGTTCATTCGAAGGATATTAAGATCTCTGCCGGGGTGGACTTAAGAAAGATCGCCCAGCAGACCGTGTACTTTTCCGGCGCGGATTTGGCCAATGTGTGCAATGAAGCCGCCCTTTTGGCAGCACGCAAGAATAAAGAGGCGGTCGGCATGGATGAATTTTATGCGGCGGTCGAGCGTGTCACCATGGGGCCGGAGAAAAAAAGCCGCGCCATCTCCCGCCGGGAGAAAGAGATGACCGCCTATCATGAGGCCGGTCATGCGCTTTTGTCGCTGTTGATTGAGGAAGTGGACACATTTACGAAAGTCTCCATTATCCCCAGGGGTATGGCCGGCGGCTACACCATCACTCCTCCGACGGAAGATAAACATTATCTGAACAAGAAGGAACTGATGGGGCAGATGACGGTCCTTTTGGGAGGGCTGGTCAGCGAAGAGCTTCGTGTCGGCGATACATCCACGGGGGTTTCCAATGACCTTGAGAAAGTTACTGAGATTGCCCGCAACATGGTCTGTGTCTATGGGATGAGCGACAATCTGGGGACGCTCTCTTATGGCCAGCGCGAGCATCAGCGTTTTTTGGGACGCGACCTTTTGGAGCAAAAGGATTACAGCGATTTGACAGCTCAGAAAATTGATGAAGAGGTCCAGCGTCTTGTGAAACAGGCCCATGATCGTGCCAAGAAATTATTGACGGAAAACCGCGATAAATTGGAATTGATGGCCAGCCGCTTGATTGAAAAAGAAGTCATTGACATCGATGAGGCCAGGGAATTGTTAGGGATGTCCCCCTCCCAATCTTCACAGGCCTCCACACCTCCGGCGCAGACGATGGATTCTGCCGGGCAGATTTAACATTGGGAACACCGTATATTCCCTTGAATAGGCTCCCTCGTAAAATTTATAAGGTCAGCGCCGGGACTTTCCATTTAGGATTAGGCGTTCAAACCCGTCTTATGGGGATCATCAATATGACCCCGGACTCATTCAGCGCAGACGGCTGTCTCATCTCAAGAAAAGATCCTTTGCGCCAAGCCCTTTTGCAGGCTCAAAGGTTCGTTCGCGAAGGCGCGGATATCCTCGATGTGGGCGGTGAATCGAGCCGGCCGGGCGCCCCGTGTATTTCCGTCCAAGAAGAAATCAGCCGCGTGGTTCCTGCCATTCGAATGCTGGCCAGAAAAGTGAATATCCCCCTCTCGGTAGATACGTATAAGCCTCCTGTAGCCCAGCATGCCCTGGATGCGGGGGCGACGATCGTCAACACGATTATGGGGATAAGGCTGCCCAAGTCCCTTCTTCAGATGGTGCGCCGTTACAATGCGGCTGTCGTGCTTATGCATATGCGCGGGAAGCCAAAAACCATGCAGAAAAATATCCGGTATAAAAATTTGGTTCAGGACATTATTGAGCATTTAAGCAAATCCGTTGAAAATTGCTTGGAAATCGGCATCAAATCGGATAGAATTATCATTGACCCCGGGATTGGTTTCGGCAAGACTGTGGAGCATAACCTTGAGATTCTCAATCGGTTAAGAGAGTTTTCGGTATTGAAGAAGCCGATTCTTATCGGCGCCTCACGCAAATCGTTTATCGGTAAGGTATTGGGAAAGGATGTCTCCGAACGTCTGTGGGGGTCATTGGCGTGTGTGTGCGCCGGTATTTTAAACGGCGCCCATATCGTGCGTGTGCATGATGTGGGGGCTACAAAAGAGATCGCCGCGATGACCGACGCGATTTTGAATCCCCGTCCGCCTTAGGCGGACGGGGTATATGAGCAGAATAAGGACGGGGGAATGACGTTTTTTTGGATTTGGAATTTTATTAAACCGGCCGCAGAAATTTTCATTCTGTGGATTGGGTTTTACCACATCTTGGTTTTTTTTGAAGGGACGCGCGCTTTTCAGGTTCTTAAAGGCTTAAGTTTCCTGCTTCTGGCTTTTCTCGGCGCGCAGATCGTCGGCCTGGATGTCCTCAGCTGGCTTCTGACCAAATTTTTCGCCATTTCCATTATTGCCATTCTGATTATCTTTCAGCAGGAACTGCGCCACGGCCTGGCCCGTTTGGGACAGCAGCATCTTTTTAATGTCACGCTGGAAGAAGCCGAGATCGTTGCGATTATTGAGGAGATTGCATCGGCGGTCTACAAACTTTCCCGTCAGCAAGTTGGATGTCTGATCGCCGTCGAACGCGAGACGAAACTAAAAAATTACATTGAGAGCGGCCTGAATGTGGATGCGCAGATATCATCTGAGCTTATTCAAAGCATCTTTGTCCCGCCTTCCCCTTTGCATGACGGCGGCATTATTACCCGGGGCAATCGCATTGTGGCGGCCTCGTGCCTTTTTCCGCTCTCCGATAACCCGAATTTCGCGAAGATTATCGGAACGCGCCATCGAGCCGCCATCGGCATCACGGAACACACGGACGCGCTTGTCGTTATGGTCTCTGAGCAAAGCGGGGAGATTTCCGTTGCCGCCGACGGCCGGTTCATCCCCGTCGTGAATCGCGAGCGGTTTGTCACTATTCTGCGAGATCTCTTGGTGGGGGAAGGGAAGAAAAAAAGATGAAGGCGTTGTTTACACATAATTGGATGCTTAAACTGATTGCCTTGGGGCTTGCCGTCGTGACGTGGATCTACGTCAACGGAGAGTTGATTAAGTAATGCCGAAACTCGGTGTCAATATCGATCATGTGGCTACTCTCCGCCAGGCAAGACGCGAATTTGACCCTGACCCTGTCGAAGCCGCCCGTCTTTGCGAGGAGGCCGGCGCCGACAGCATCGTGGCCCACCTGCGCGAGGACAGGCGGCACATGAATGAGCAGGATATCCGTCGGCTGCATAAAATTGTCAAAACGCGTTTTAACTTGGAGATGTCCTTAAATAAGGAGATTGTCCGGATTGCCGTTGCCATCAAGCCTGATCAGGCCACATTGGTGCCGGAGAGACGTGAAGAAATCACAACGGAAGGGGGTCTGGATATCGTCCGTTATTTTCGCCGTATCCGAGAGACGGCGGCAACCCTTAGGGAGGCCGGCATTGCAGTGAGTCTGTTTGTCGATCCAGTTAAGAAACAAATACAGAAGTCCCAAGAATCCGGTGTTGGGATGATTGAACTGCATACCGGCCGGTATGCCCTGGCTGAAACCAGGGCGCAAAGGCTGCAGGAATTAAAGACCCTCAGAGAAACGACGCAGTTTGCCCGCAGCCTCGGGCTTGTGGTGAATGCCGGACACGGGCTTAAGTATCATAATGTTGCGGCCGTTGCCAGGATCCCGGGTATTGAAGAGTTGAACATTGGGCATTCGATTATATCGCACGCGGTCTTTACCGGGTTGGAAAGGGCAGTGAGGGAAATGAAAGAAATTGTCAGATAATAGAATTTGGCAAATTTTCAATTTGTCTTCCTCCCCCTCGATGGGGGAGGAAAGGTGGGGGTGATTGAGGAGGATCTCCGGCGTCACCCCTATCCCCTCCCATCGAGGGAGGGGAGTTTTCATAATATGATTCTTGGCATCGGCACCGACATCATCGAGATTGACCGCATCCAGAAGGCCATTGAGCGCTGGGGCCGCAGTTTTTTAAAACACGTTTTCCATGATGAAGAAATCCGATATGCGCAAAAGTTTAAGTTCCCTGCCCAGCATTTTGCGGCCCGCTTTGCCGCCAAGGAGGCCGTGTATAAAGCTATCGGCAATAATAAGCATCTGGGCTGGAAAGATATTAAAATTCTCAATGATGCCAATGGGAAACCTTACTGTGTCTTAAGCGATCGGAAATTTAAACATAAAATCCTCATCTCCATCTCCCACACACGAAATTATGCGGTTGCCAGTGCCGTTATTGCGGCGTAACCCAGATGTCTATAAGAACCAATTCGGCCATGTCTGCGTGATTGCCGGATCCAGGCGTATGCTGGGTGCGGCGGCCTTAAGCAGTCTGGCCGCCATGCGCGCCGGAGCCGGGCTCGTGACAGTTGCCGTCCCCCAAAGTCTGAATACGGCCGTGCAGAAAAAGATTGCCAATATCGTGATGACGCTTCCTTTGAAGGAGACGGCGGAACAAACGATTGCCTTTTCGGCCTTTGCGCAGGTGGAGAAGTTGTCCGATACCTTCGATGTCCTGGCGATTGGGCCTGGATTGTCAATGCATCCCGGCACACAGCGATTTGTGCGGAAAGTGATTGCCGCATCCCCCAAGCCGCTTGTGATTGATGCCGACGCCCTGAATGCCCTGGCGGGGCATTTGGATATCCTGCGAAAGACCGGGACTTTAAAAATTTTGACGCCGCATCCGGGCGAGATGTCCCGATTGTTGGGTGTTTCCAGAGATTATATTGAACAAAATCGCAGTAAGGCCGCGGCTGCATTTGCGCGGGAATATCAGTGTGTTTTATTGCTTAAGGGGTATCGGACCGTTGTCGCTGCCGCGGGCAGGAAGGCTTATATTAATAAAACGGGTAACGCCGGGATGGCCACCGCCGGAAGCGGCGATGTCTTGACGGGAATGATTGCCGCCTTGGTGGGCCAAGGGTTTTCAGGATTTGAGGCGGCCAAATGGGGCGCGTATCTTCACGGCAGGGCAGGCGACTTGGCGGCACAGGCAAAGACACGGGTTTCGATGATTGCCTCGGATATCATTGATTACATCCCTTTGGCGATGAAGAAAACGATGACGGAAGATTGAGGAGAGAGAATGGAGCGTCCGAGACTTGTTCCTCCTAACGCAGAATGGCGCGTGCTTCTTCATTCGTGCTGCGCTCCGTGCTCCTGCAGCATTATGGAAATGATGGCCGCATCGGGCATTGATTTTACTGTTTTTTTCTACAATCCCAACATCCATCCGCGCGAGGAATACGAAATCCGCAAAAATGAAAATAAACATTTTGCCAAAACGCAGGGGATCCCGTTTATTGACGCCGATTACAACCGGGAAAACTGGTTCGACCGCGTCAAGGGATTGGAATGGGAGCCGGAACGGGGCAGGCGTTGCACGGTGTGTTTCGATATGCGTTTTGAGCGCACGGCGCTGTACGCCTATGAACACGGATTTAAGGTGTTTACCAGCAGCCTCGGGATTTCCCGCTGGAAGGACATGGTTCAGGTGAATGAGAGCGGCATGCGCGCGGCGAGTCGTTATCCAGGCCTTATTTACTGGACATACAACTGGCGCAAAGAGGGCGGTTCCCAGCGGATGTACGAGATTGGCCGCCAGGAGCAGTTTTATCAGCAGGAATACTGCGGGTGCGCGTATTCCTTAAGAGACACGAATGCCCGGCGATTTCAAAGAGGCAGGGCAAAGATTGTAATCGGCACCCACTATTACGGCACGCCACAAACTCCATCGGCTTCTCACGCTCCCGCCTCTCCCGCCTGAAAAATAGCGGAAAAAATATTCCACGTAGAGATGGTCAGTTTATTTTCGGGATGTTATACTATCAGTAATATAAAAATGGTCAGG
>MHGQ01000056.1 GCA_001805645.1 Omnitrophica WOR_2 bacterium RIFCSPHIGHO2_02_FULL_50_17
CGCTTAAAGGGTCAATGGAAGGCGCGACCAAAAACTGGCGTATCGGCAGTTCCTGGGCGAAGGCGGGCGCCGAAAAAACGGCCGCGTCGTAATCGGCAATGTAATCTTTCAAAAACCGCCAGACCCGCGCCTGAGGGCGCGACACATCCACGTGACAGCGCCAGATCCACTTATTGCCGTTTTTGCGGCGCACCAGGGCGATGGGCTGGGGATCGTGGACAAACACGATATCCGCACAGGTATTCATTTCCTCGATATTTTTCCGGCTCGTCTCCAGAAAAACATCAAAATCCCGCCGGGTGATTTCCTCGGCCCGGCCGTGAAGGGCGTTATGAAACTTTTTCGTCACTTCATAAAACTGATCCCCGCCTTTGATCACATCCCACGTTGTCCTCACGCCCAACTCGTTTAACAGCGGCACCATTCGGTTTAAAATTTCGGCAACCCCGCCGCCGACGGACGTGGAATTGACGTGCTGAACGGTTCTGCCCTTCAACTTTTCAGCCAGGAGCCTTAAATCATCGGCAACCGACTCCCCGACAATGGGGATGTAATCATCAAGACGCTGCATAAGCCGTTATACTCCTTTAAAATTCCAACGAAGCCCCGCGAATGCCCACGGCTTCAAAGATATCCTGCCACGGCAGAACCGTAATGCCGCGGACGTCCCTTTTGCGGGGCGACAAAGATGCGCAGTATAAAACAGCCTTGGGGCATATTTCCTTAAACGATTTCAGCCCTTTGAGCGCTTCCGATTCCGGAGAAGAAGACGATTTTATCTCAATGGCGAAAACCTCTCCTTGAGGCGTTTCCACGACAAGATCAACCTCAGCCTGGCCGGAGCTGCCGTAAAACGAGAAAGAATAATCAAGATTCTGATAAGAAGCCAGCCGCATCATCTCAAGAACGATAAAATGCTCGAAGGCGCGGCCGTACTCAAATGTCTTGGGTTCCAGCGCAACAGCAAGCGTTTTACGCATGGCCCGCACGACACCCGTGTCGAAAAAATAAAACTTGGGATGTCTGATCAGCCTTTTGCGGACGGAGCGCGCATAGGGGAAAAGGAAAAATCCCATCAATGTGTCTTCCAGGATCTGAAAATATCCCTGCACCGTTTTGTAGGAGACGCCGCACTCTCTGGCGATTGTTGAAAAATTGACGACCTTCCCGTTCTCATCGGCCGCCAGCGTCAGAAACCTTAAGAAACCGCCCAGACTTCGGGTGACGGCCTCGGCCTCCACCTCCTCCTTTAAATAGGTTTCAACGTAAGATCGGAGGGTATCTTGGGCGTCGCCGGGGTTTCCGGCCAGATAGACGCTGGGCAGCGTCCCTAAATTCATGGCCTTCTCCAACAAAAACTTTTTTCCCAGTTCCCGGTGCGTCAGAGGGAAAAGATGCCGTGTCCACGCGCGGCCGGCCAGCAGGTTGGCATGAAACCTTTTAAGCTTGCGGGCGCTGGAACCGCTCAAACAAAAGTACAAAGCGCCGGGAGCATTCTCCATGAGATGGTGAATCTCGTTCAGGAGCGCCGGGATACGCTGGATTTCATCCACAATAACGTGGGTGATCTTTTTATCGCGGGAGGCCACTTCTTCCCGCAGCAGCGCCGGCCTGGCGGTCAGACGCAGGTATTCTTCGGATTTCAAAAGGTCATAATAAAGGACATTCTGTCCGGGAAACGTGGAATGCAAAAGGGTGCTCTTGCCGGTCTGACGCGGCCCGAAAATAAAGAAACTGTGCTTGAGGGGAGGCTGAAGTGCCCGTTTTATCATGGTTCTATTTTACCATGCAATTTAGAATAGACAATATTATTTTTCTTTATGAGGCTGCACCATCCCCTTTATCTTTTCCCTCAAATCTTCCATGGAGTACGTGTAAGGGTCAAGCCGGGCGATGTCCTCCGCGAGTTTTTTATTGCCAAGAGAGTTTTGTATCCAGTTTGAAAAATCGTTCATGCCTCTTTCCAAGCGCAGACGCGCCTCAAAGATATGGTAATAGATCGAGTCTGCCGTTATCTTCCCCAAAATATCCGCGAATTCCTCGAGGCTGTGCGCCTCAAAATTGGTCGGCAGGACGAAGCTGATCGACTTGATGAAATGAAATTCTTCGTCCTCATCCGCGAATTTCTGCTTCGCCGTCGGATGGCTTTTAAGATAGTCCCGGATGGTGCCGGCGATTTTCTCCCTTAAACCGCGGATCGTCGGATATTGAACCGTGTCAATGCTTGCCAGACGCTCGCCGAGCTTCTTTTCTCCCAAAACCGTCGTCACCCAGTAGGCGAAATCATTGGGAGGCTCCGGCGACAAAAACTGATGCTGCTGCAGAAAGCGGTGCGTATGATGATAAATGCACCCTCCCGGAACCTTTTCCAGGAGATCCAAAAGCTCCTGCAACGTCGAGGCCTTCAGGCCCGTCAATTCCGAGAGATGCAGGCGGGTGTAAAAACGAAACGGCTCTTGCGTCTTGACAGGTTCTTTCATGTCGCGGCGGGTTTCTTTAGTTCCAAAATTTGCTCAAGCAACCGGCGCACCTCTAAAGGATTTTCCACATAATACCGGGCCGCGGATTTTCTATTTTTGCCGACGACAACGGTTATCCCTTGGCCCTTAAGCGCCCTGAACACATCCTCATCCGTCGCGTCATCCCCGACGCACACAGGCAGAACATCTTTGCCTTTAAGGACATACCGCCGTTTCGCCAAAAGCCATAGTACGGCATTGCCCTTGTCCCAGACCAAAGGCGGCCTGACTTCCAAGACCTTTTTACCGGAGCTCGTCTTTATCTTTTTATCCCTCTCCGGCGGCCGGCAGACCTGCCTGAAGACTTTCTTAATCAGAGCCTCTTTCACTTCGTCCACCAAACGGTAATGAAGGCTTAAAGTAAAATACTTGTCTTCAAAAAGAGCGCCCGGGATGCCACCGAGCCTTTCCTCCAAATCCGCCTTTATTTTTTCCATGACCCGCCGGACATCCGGCGTTACCGGACTTTCAAAGGAAATATCCGGCCCTTCGATTTCAAAGCCGTGATTCCCCGCGTAATAAATGCCCGGCACGCCGGTCATCTTTTTAATATCGTTCAGGGCGCGGCCGCTGACAATGCTTACCGCGCAGCCCGGCATCTTCGATAGAGCAAGAAGCGTCTTTCTGACCTCTTTGGAAATAACCGCCTCGGGCGGCGTCGGCGCCAGGAGGGCAAGCGTCCCGTCGTAATCCAGAAAAAACATGATCTCTTTGGCCCTGACCGCCTTTTGGATTCTCTTCCAGTCTTTAAAAAGATATTTCATGTCTACCCTGGCTCCTTACGCTTTCTTGAGCGCGGCCAGCTCCGCCACGATACTGCCCGCCCAGCGGTAGACGTTATTCTCTTTAATAATCTCCCGCATGGCCTCCATGCGCCGGCGCCGCTCTTCCACCGGCATCTCAACGGCGGATTTGATGCTGTCGGCGAATTCCTCCGTTGAATAGGGATTGATGGCCACGGCCTGGGTCAACTCCCTCGCCGCGCCCGTAAAACAGCTCAATATCAAGACGCCGCGGCCGTCTTTCTGGGCCGCCACGTACTCCTTCGCCACCAGGTTCATCCCGTCATGCAGGGAGCTGACGATGCACACATCCGCCAAAGCGTAAAAGGGAATCACCTCATCCGTCGAGAAATGCCTCTTAAGATAAATGAGAGGCTTGGCGGCGCCGTCGGAATGCTTCCAGTTGATCTTCTCGACCAATTCGTCAATCTCGCCCATCAGGTCATGATAACGCTTGATATGAGTGCGGCTGGGGGCCGCTATCTGGATAAAGACGCATTTGTCCTTATATTGAGGGTATTTCTCCAGAAAGCGGTCCACCGCCAGCAGTCTCTCAACGATGCCTTTAGTATAGTCAATCCTCTCGACGCCTAAAATGACCGTTTTATCCCCCAGCTCATAATCTTTTCTCAGCTTGTCTATCGAAGCGGCCAAATCCGCCGCGTCCGCGCTTTCGGGGTCCACGCTGATAGGAAAGGCCCTGACGAAGGTTTCTTTATCGGCTCTGACGACGCTGAATTTCTCGGTGTCTACGCGCGATTCCAGAAGGCGGTTGGCCGTATCTAAAAAGTTGTTGCAGTGATATTGAACATGAAATCCGATTAAGTCGCAGCCCAGCATGCCGTCCAGGATCTCTTTATAATACGGACAGATGGAAAACACCTCCGGATTAGGCCAGGGGATGTGCCAGAACAGCGCCACCGCCGCATCGGGGCGTTTTTCCTTAATCATCTTCCCCAGAAGGGTGAAATGATAGTCCTGAATAAAAACAAATGGATTTTTGGCAGGAAGCTCCTCCACGACGGCCTCGGCGAACTTTTGGTTGACCTTTTGATACATCCGCCAGTCCGTCTCGCGAAAAACGGGGCGCGTGTGCGTGATATGACACAGCGGCCACAGCCCCTCGTTGGCGAAGCCGTAATAATATCCCGCCTCTTCTTCCTTGGAGAGCCATACCCTTTTAAGGATATACCGGTTATCCTCCGGCGGCACCCCGAGCTTATCTTTGGAATTGACGAATTTTTTATCCGCGTCCCCGCTGCCGTGGGCAATCCACGTCCCCCCGCAGGAGCGCAAGACAGGGTCAAGCGCCGTCACCACACCGCTGGCCGGCCGCATGCATTGAATCCGGCCTACCTCTTTATCCAAGACATGCATGTAAGGCTCCCGGTTGGAGACGACACACAATGCCCTTTCCCCGATCTTGGCCTGAACCAGACTGCGCAGTTTCGATTCCGTCCATAAATCCTCCTGCCGGATTTTCTTCTCGGCCTCCTGCGAAACGGCCTTGCGGGCCACCCGCAGGCTCAAGGCCACCTGCTCGACTTCGCTGGCAAGTCTCCCAAGTTCATCCTTTCGGACAAACGGCCGGAGCTTATCCGTCTCTCCTTTCTGAAACTGATAGAACCACTCCGTCAGCTGCTGGACGGGCAGGATAAAAATCTGCTTTTGGATAAAAGAGACAATCACGGTGATTAAGATAACCAGCGCGGCCACGCTGACGCTGATGCGCTTCCAAATTTCCGTAAGCCGCTTAAAGACATAGGAGGTGTCGTGGATAATTTCTATCAATCCGACGGCCTTGTTATCCTCATCGACGACAGGAAGGACATAGCTGTAAAGGGTGTACTCCTTGAACTGCTCCACGGCCCCGCGCGGCGCCAAAGCGGACAAAACCTCCTGGATGTACGCCCTGTCTTTTTCCTGCCAGTCGGCAAACCGTTCCGTGACGGCGAATATCCGGCCTTCCTTGTCATAAATCGCGCATCCCTGCCGCCTTTCCCGGTGCTGAAATTTCTCGACGAGATACCGGGCGTTTCTAAGATTATGCGTTAAAAGGATGTCTCTGACGGAAAGCTCCATGCCCTCGGCCACCGCCCTGGCCTTGCGCTCAAGATCATCCAAGAGCTTCTCTTCCTCAAAACGCACCTGCAGGAATCCCATCACCACCAAGACTAAGGCAACAATAATAAGAATAGGCAGGATAAAAAGAAAAATCTTTCTCATTTGGCTCCTTTCCTCCCTAAAAGACAAAAAACCGCCGTCTGAATACTTTCAGATGGCGGCCCGACCATCGCAAAAACCTCCGGGGATTTCTCCCCGGACCCGAGTCATTCTAGGATTTCTAAAAGCAAGTCTATCACAAACCCCGAAATCCTGACAACAAAATTTTCCAAACCCGCCGGACTATTTCTGATTCAAGGAATACAAAATCAGCAGTCCCGCCAGCGCCAAGGCCATGCCGAGACAACCGCGGAAAAGACTCACCACATCCGGCCACCAGGCCAGCACCAGCGTTACGCCCAGGATCAGAATGAAACTACCTAGAAAAGCCAAAATCAGTTTTTTCATATTTAATAATTCCCCTCCACTTGTGGGAGGGGCAAGGGGAAGGCGAGTCTCCTTGTCACCCCCACCTTTCCTCCCCCATCAAGGGGGAGGAACATATCCGGCCGGCCGGCTTTTCCAGCGCCGATGCATCCACCCCCATTCGTGAGGGTACCGGCGGATGTAACGCTCGATCATCTGCGTGATTCTGGCCGTATTAACAAGTATCTCTGCCTGTTCGTCCGGCCTTTCTTCAAACACAAGAGGCGGCTCGATGACAATTTTGTGCGTATCCTCATCCTGACGAATAATAAACATCGGCAGGATGGCTGCCTTAGAGCGCCGGGCAAAGACAACCGGGCCCGTGGCTGTCGCGGCCTTCTGCCCGAAGAAGTCCACAAAGACCCCCCCATCGGCGCCAAAGTTCTGGTCCAGCGGAATAAAGAGAATCTCATTGAGAGAAAGCGCTTTAAGGGAATTGACCACGCATTCCCGACGGGGAACGGCATAAATTGTCTTAAGCCCGCACTCGGTTCTTTTGCGCAGCAAATAATCTTCCAGTTCCTGGTCGCGGGCCGGACGGATAATGGCGCTTGCCTTGTACCCCTGGCGGGCGCAATATAACATCATTAAGGGGAAATTGCCGAAATGCGCCGTAACCGCAATAACGCCCCGTCCCTGTTGTAACGCCTCATCCAGATGATGCCGCCCCTCGAAAGAAACCTTTTGATCAGTCAAGGCAGGGTGCGCCATAAAATACAGCATCTCGACCATCCCCTGTCCGAGATTGGCGAAACAGCGCCTGACGATTCCTTGAATCTCCCGGGGCGATTTCTCCGCTCCAAAAGCGATTTGGAGGCTTTCGCAGGCAATCCGGCGCTGTTTGATCGCAAAACGAAACCCGATAGCAACCAGAATTTTAGCCAAAAGACGCACAGCGCCGTAAGGCAGGCGCTTCAAAAGCCATGCTGAGGCAAAAAGGCCGTAACGGGCCGTCAGCCGTTTGAAATTTTTTAGAGAATCTTTAGGAAACATGAATATTGGGGGAAGCGATGACAATAGGCCTTAACGTTAACTCTTGCCCTGCCCGTGTTTCGGCTCCAATATGTCGCGAATGGTCGCAATCAGCTGCCGTGGATTCAAGGGTTTGGTGAGATGGGCCGCGGCGCCGGCTGCCATCTCAGCCTCGATGTCCTCGGAGGAATCTTTGGCGGTCAAAAAAACAACTGGGATATTTTTTGTCGATTCATCTTCTTTGAGGACCCTGCAGACCTCCCGGCCCTTCATCTTGGGCAGAAGTACATCCAGAATCACCATATCCGGTTTCTGTATCTTCACAATCTGCAGACCCTCCTCGCCGGAGGCGGCCGTTAACACCGAACAGCCGTGGGAAATCAGAAGCGGACGGATGGTCTTGAGGAGGATTTCGTCGTCATCAACAACCAGGATGCTGTACCATTTCCGAAATTTTTTTCCGTGAAAATAAAGCCGGATGCTGGACTGGCTGAAATATAAAAGGACAACGATATTCATGAAGATATAGGCCAAGGGCACCATATCAATTTGGGGGATATACCGCGCAAAAAGGCACAAAAACATAACGCCGTTTAAAGCCACGATAAGTTTACGGCCCCATTCCTGAAGGGAGATAACCGCCACGGCGCTTACGAACAAAATAGCAAAAAGGAGAATATAAAAATACGTGCGAAAGGGGAGATCCACCACGCCGGCAAACCGCATAAAGATAAATAAAGACATGGCATACAAGACGGCTAACCCTGTCCCGATAACTTTCACATCATAGACTTTTTTAAGCATAAGTATCCTCCTTAACCCTATCCCTTCCGGGAACATACGCTGAGCGTCATCACAACCGCCGCCATGACCGGGACAAAATACCCCCAGGCCGGCGGCGTATGGGTCTGCGCCAGAGGGCTGTACACGCCGACTGTCCCTAAGACCGTTAATGCTGCCGCCAGATAATGAAAGAGGCGCCATAATTTATTCCCGCCGAGAGAAACGATTCCTACAACAAAATATAATAATGCCGTCAGGGCCGCCCCAGCGATAAACCGGTCCTCCATGACCGCGGACGAAAAGCTCCTCGCCAGACATTTATTGATCAATACTGGAATAAAAAATAACAAGGCGCGGGCGCCAATCACAACCTCGGCCCACCATAATATCATTAACCCCAGCGATTTCTGTGCCATACGGTCAAACTCCTTAATGGCCGGAAACTCCCCGACCCCTGAAATATTATAAGCAATCCCTGTCCTTTTCAAAGCCCTAAATATATTTTTTTCTAACAATCATCGCCAGTATACACCCCAAACACCCAAATGTAAAAACATCTCCAAACTTTGTGTAAAAGGTCTCTTCCCGGCTGAACCGGACCTCTGCTACGGCATATCCCCGGACATAGGTCGTTTTATGACGGTCATTTTGAACCGCTTGGACGATACGTCCGAAAGCATCAATAAAACAACTCACTCCCGTATTGGCGGAACGCACCAGGCCGCGCCTGTTTTCAACCGTGCGAAAGACCGCGGACTGCAGATGCAAAAACGGCGCCTTGGTATCCTCAAACCAGGCATCGTTGGTGATGTTGACCAAAAGCTGCGCGCCCCTTTGCGCCAATCTCCTGGAAAGCCTGGCCACGGTATCCTCAAAACAAATCAGGACGGAAAAAGCCCCCTGCCTGCCTCGCTGACGCGAGATCGAAGCGGGCCTGCCTCGCCCCTCACCTCTCACAGAAAGAGGAAAAATCGTATACTCTTTGCCGGCGGTAAAATCGGCAATCGGCACAATCTGGGATAAAAAAGGGAACAGAGATCTCATCGGGATATACTCTCCGAAAGGGACGAGATGAACTTTTCTATATTGCCCAATAACCCCGCCTTCTTTCGATAAAAGGAGCGCTGAGTTATAATAATCCTTGCCCTCCCGGGTAACCGCGCCCACGAGCAAAGGGATTTTCATCTGACGGACAAAATCCTGGAGTTCTTCAAATAGCGCCTTCTCCTCCCATAGAATCCCCGGGAAAGAGGTCTCCGGCCAGATAATCAAATCCGGACCTCGACGGGCAACCTCTTTCGTTAAGGCCATATATTCCGCCATAATATCGGGCCAGGCCGGTTCGTGCCATTTCCTCTCCTGGGGGATGTTCGCCTGAACAACGGCAATAAGCGCTTGAGGAGCCTGATGAGAAAACACTGCAGACAAATGATTTAAAGATTTCAGCCGAAACGTCCCATATCCTAAAACGGACAAAAGCACACACGCCATCAGCGTCGAGTAGAACATCCCTTTTCGATAAGCGCCGCCCTTGTGAAAAAGCATGGGAACAATTTCTTTAAAAAAGACATTGACCATGACAACAAGAAAAGAGACGCCGAAGACCCCCGTCACGTCGGCAATCTGGATCAAGGCCAAGTCACGGTACTGCGAGTGGCCCAGCGCCGCCCAGCCGAAGCCGGTTAAAAAATGCGCGCGGATAAACTCCAGGACCGTCCACAGAGAAGGAAGCAGAAAAAGCCTTTGAATTGTTTTTAGGGGAGAAAAAAAACTATACCCGACGCCAAACAAGGCAAAATACAAGGCAAGATACAAGACCAAAAGAACCGCCCCCAGCGCCGTCACATGCACAAACCAATACAAGACCCCGCCAAAAAAGAAGACCCCGCATAGATAACTTAAAAAAAAGGCGCGGCCATTATCCTTGCCGTCTAAAGCCGTCATTAAGGGAACAAGCCCCACCCATGCCAGTGCGCTTATCTCTGTCTTAGGAAAGGCCAAGACAAGCAAAACAGAGGAAAAAACGCAGAGGCAAAAATCTTTTAAACGGCATTTCATGAATAGCCCTCTCATCGCATGTGCTCGTCCAGGCGTAAAACATCATCTTTGTCACCAATAAAATGGTTTGAAATTTTTGATCGAATCCAGCAAATCCCCTAATTTTATCGCGGGCAGTATGCTGGAATATTGATCCGTCCAAAGCCGGCTTTTCTGTAAGATTTCTAAAGAGGGGGCTATCCAGCCAAATTCCGAAACCAGCGTATCAAAGACAGTCTTATCCCATGTCATCACTATCCACCTGGAAATCCCGCCGAGAGCTGATGAATTATCGCTGACTTTACCGCAGACATGGGCCCCCAGGGCATCAGCCACACGGGCCAAGACATACCTTAAATCCAAATAGCGGTTACTGACATGAAACATCAAAATTCCCTTTTCCTGGAGGTGATTCCGGTATTTCTGAACCGCCTCTTGGGTGAGAAGATGGACAGGGACGGCATCGCCGCCGAAGGCGTCCACCAGGAGAAAATCATATTTCGCATCGGGATTTTTATCCAAGGACAGCCGGGCATCGCCAAAAATAAAATTGAGCTTTCCCTTGGCCTGGTGAATAAACGTAAAATATTTATCCGCGATGGCGTAAATATCAGGGTCCAGCTCATAAAAATCCATGACCTGTCCCTCCCTCGTATAGGCAGACAGCGTCCCTGTCCCTAATCCGATGACGCCTAAACGATGAAAAGAAAACCGAGGAGAGACCAAAATTTTGCTTAGGGCAGAGGGAGAGGCATAATAGGACAAGGGTTCGCCCCGGCGCTCTTTTTGAAGGTATTGGGCCCCGTGCAATGTCCTGCCGTGATACAAACGCCTGATCCCCTCTGAATCAATAACCTCGCATATCCCGTAATAATTCCTCTTGACATAAAAACCGTGGCCCCGGTTCCACAAAAGAGGGGCATAGTAGGCCGTCACAAGGATACAAACCAAACTTAAGAAAAGGGCATGAGCGCTCTTTCGCAGTTCACCATAAATGATCTTGAAGATCATAAGAATCATCGCAAGGGCAAGGACGTTATATTGGACAAAGAGCATGGGCCATGCGGTCAAGACAACCATCAGAAGGAGAATGAAGACGATATGGAGTGGTCTCACGTCAAATTTCGTTTTCTTAAGGAGCGGCGTCGCGGCAATGACCAGAAGACCAAAGAGATACTCAACGAGGGATTGGGAAATAAGCGGGATAAACCATGTCGTAAAAAGCCCCCCGGCAAATCCCCCCAAAGAAACCAAGACATAGAATCGAGTCAGGCGGCAATCGTCCTTCGGTTTCCGGCTGATCAATTGATTCTGACAGTACATACAGAGAATAAACTGGGCCGCCCCTAAAAGGAGCAACGAAATCATAAACGGAAAGTATCTCTGGTCCACCAGAAAGAACAAAAGCGCACTGAATCCGAGGATCAGATGAATCTTCCGGCCAATCCAGGAAGGGCACCACGGCCTTAGCTTGAAGTTAAAGACAAACGACAACAAATAAAGGCATAAAGGGATAATCCACAAAAGAGGCACCGGCGCTATTTCATTGGTAATCATGTTATTGACAGAGAGGAACATCATCACGCCGGCAGCGCCCCAAAGAAACCAGGAGGCATCATCCGAGGCTCTCAAAGGAGCGGCCGTCTCTATCATCTCTTTTTTTATCTCTTTCACGCCCACGGTTCGATAAGCCCACAGATTAAGGCCGATGAGGAGAAAATACAGGACCCGCCAAATATTTATTTGTGCCGATAAACCCCAATAAACCTCAAAGAGAAAAGGATACGTCAAAAGGGCGCCGAAGGAGCCGAGGTTGGATACCGCATACAGGGAGTAAGGACTAATTTTTTTGGAAAATCCGGAGGCCGAAAACCACATCTGGGTGGTGATGCTGATGGTGGACAAAACAAAAAATACAGGCCCAATCGTCGTCAATAGACGCCCAAAGACGTCCAGGGCAAGCGGTATCTGGCTTTCCCCATAGGGAACGACTAGAGATCTGCCTGGGAAAAACAAAAGAGGCATGAAGAGCAGAATAAAATGAATGAAACGATATCGGGCCATCCCCCCTCTGCCAATGGCATAATGGGAGAAGACATACCCCAAAAGCAGGACGGCCTGAAAAAAAACAACACAGGCCCCCCATACGAGATAACTCCCGCCGTAATGGGGCAGAAACATCTTGGCGATAATAAGCTCTATCTGGAATAAGAGGAAGGCCGCTAAAAAGGTAACAATCTTTAATGCCCGCATTCCATGGATGATCCCTATTGTCCGCAGCATTTTTTGTATTTTTTGCCGCTGCCGCAGGGACAGGGGTCGTTCTCCTTTAGTTCAGTAAAGGCATGGCGGCCTCATTCAGACAATTGATGGTCTCCATTAACACGAAAATAAAAAGGACGACGATCGGAAAAACTTTTTTCATTTTAAAAACTATAATTTATCCAAATTCTTCGACACCTTTTCCAAAATATCATTCAACGATGTTTGCCCCTGATAATACAACGCTGCTGTTTTCTTGTATTCTTTTTCAAAGCGTTCTCTTGTTGCTGTGTCTTTCAACAAAAAGGCTTCCTGTTCAGATAAGGGAAGTTTTTGATCTATGGCCGGAAATCTTTTTTGTTTATGCTTTTTGTATTCTTCTGTTCCGATAAATTTCTGAACAGTACCGTCGTCCAAAAGGCACGCCACATCGTAATAATGTCCTATAAAATTAGCAGGCGTTTTTCCCGTTTCTTGTTGCTGACGAAACTTGGTTGCAATAGTTTGTAGTTTTTCAACAAATGTATAACCCGGATGGTAGCACAAAACGCCGTGCGCTCTGTTATCCTTAACTTTCATTCCCTTCTGCAGAGCAAACTCAAGCGCCCAAGAACTGACATCTGCTGGAGCGTTGGGCGTCACATCATCAAAGCCAACTTCAAGCAGCACGCCTTCTTTTATCCCTTCAACAACAGGAAAAGTAGGCTTGTAATGGAGTCGAATACCACCGCTAAAATAGGTTTCATTATCAAATTCCGTGTCACGAACGACTCTTTTTATCCCGTCAATCTTGATATTTTCTGCTAACCAACCGTAGTATTGCTTACGACTCTCACAATGGGCAGGTTTTATATGATTCTTGCCTGTTTTTACATCTATTCCAGCAGGCGGTTCGATCCGAATATCAATATCCTCTGAAAAACGATGGATAATACCATGCCCCTTAGAAAGTGATGTGCCGCCTTTAAGTTCAAATTCAAATCCACCTTGTTGCAAACCATATAAAACATGCATAATCCAGTAATCTTTTTCTACCAAGCTGCGCTCGATGCTTCTTTCATGCTCTACCGTTCGCAGAAGTTCTTTAAACTCAGGATGATTATGAAGATAATCAGGCATGTGCTAAAGATTCCTCTGACATCCATTGATTAAACAAAGTTTTTGTTCTTTCCCCTGCATAAGCATTAACAGTGCGTTTCATTTGTGATTCAGTTTCTTCCAAAAATTTCTCTTTAACGTTTTTTAAAACATTTTCTCTGTCTTCGGCTAATTCATTTAAATTATTCAACAAATCAACTAACAAGAACTCTTTTGAGAGTTCTCTGGGAAATTTATGCTTTAAACGAAAATCAAACAGTTTTCCTCCAAGCATAAATTGACCATGTCGTTTATGATTATAAACAACTCTTTTATTGTATAGTTGTGTTGTACCCACTCCCAATGAATTATACAAATTAGGCGTAGTTAGAAGAAAAACATCGCTCTTTAAGAAAGCACTCACAAGTTTTTCATCTTCTGGTGGAACATTTCCAAAAGATGCTTTCATTGGATAATAGTACAATCCCTGTGACAACTTTTGTAACGTTTCTTCTTCAACAAGTTGTTTCAAATGTCTATCCACAGCATTTGACCATTGTTCAAGATCGCTTCTGCGATAAACCTGTCCTGGTTTTAGATGTTTTTTAAACTCTTCAAGTGCCTTCATTTTTCCTCTCTCTCCTTACCTCAAGTATAAAAGCTTTTGTCCAAAATAGCAAGTTTATTAATTCAAATTTCATGCAATTTTGTAACAAATGATAAGTTCAATTTTTGAATCTATCGAACCTTTATGTATGGTTCGATAGATTGCCTATTTTAGTTGTCCATCAGACAGAAAACATATATTTGCAGTCCATGATCCCTGGCATTACATTCTCTTCAATATACTTCAGGTAGACGATGCGGTCTTGATCCTCGTAAAAGACGTTCTGCCGGTAATTACCTCGCTGGGTGATATGATGCAGTTCCCCCTGCCACACAATACTTTTACTTTCCGCAGCATTTTTTGTATTTCTTGCCGCTGCCGCAGGGGCAGGGGTCATTGCGGCCGACCTTGGGGCCTGACTTGTGGACAGGGACAGAGGCGGGGTGTATCTCTTTTTCGCTTTCGTGAGGGATTCCGGCCTGCCCCGCCAACCCCGCCTCCGGCGGGGCCAACGGCTGGGCCTGCCTGCCGGACAGACCGGAGATCTCATCGTGAACAAACTGCTGAGGGATGGAGCTGAAAACGCCTCTGAGGCGCTGCGAAGGGGCGGCCCGCTGAATCTTGAAAATCATTTCCGTCACTTCCTGATGGATGGAGTCATACATGGCCCGAAACATCTCAAATCCTTCCTTTTTATATTCGATGATCGGGTCTCTCTGGGCAAACGAACGCAGGCCGATGCCTTCTTTCAACTGATCCATCGCATAGAGATGATCCTTCCATTTGGAATCAATTGTCTGCAAAAGAAGCATCCGCTCGATATGCCGCAAGGGCTCCTCGCCGATCTCTTTTTCCCTCTCTTCATATAAGCCGCCGAGCCCCTCCACAACAAGTTTTTTGATATCCTCCTGCGGCTTATCTTTGAATTTATCCTTCTCTTCGCCCAGGTCATAATGAAATTTTGTCTTCAAATACACATCCAGGCCGTCCACATCAAAGGCCGTCTCTGTCTGCTCCGAAAAAAGATAACAGGCCACGATATCCCCGGCCAGCTGCTCAATGGATTCCAGAATCAGATATTTAACGTTGCGGCTTTCCAGGATCAAGCGGCGCATGGCGTAAATCACTTCCCGCTGGCGGTTCATGACATCGTCAAATTCCAAGAGGTGCTTGCGGATTTCAAAATTGTGGGCCTCCACCCTCTTCTGGGCGTTCTCAATGGCCCCCGTCAGCCACGGATGCTCCAAAACCTGGCCTTCCTCCATGCCGAGCTTATCCATCAATCCTATGATCCGGTCAGAGGCGAAGAGGCGCATCAGGTCATCCTGCAGGGAGACATAAAACCGCGAGGAGCCCGGATCGCCCTGCCGGCCCTGACGGCCGCGCAGCTGGTTGTCGATGCGCCGGGACTCGTGGCGCTCGGTTCCGATCACATGCAAGCCTCCTGAGGCCACCACTTTTTCATGCTCTTCTCTCACCTGCCGGCGGAACTGTTCCATAAACGTCTTTATCAATTCCTCCTTTTTCTGTTTATCGTCCTCCTCTTTCAGTTTTTGATCCGCGAGGCTTCTGGCCAGGTGTTCGGCGTTGCCCCCGAGCATAATATCCGTCCCCCGGCCGGCCATATTGGTTGCAATCGTAACAGCCCTGTAACGGCCCGCCTGGGCGATGATATGCGCCTCCATCTCGTGAAACTTGGCGTTCAAGACCTGATGCGGGATCCCCTTCTGTTTCAGCATCCGGGAAAGGACCTCGGATTTTTCGATAGAGATGGTGCCCACCAGGGCGGGCTGGCCGCGCTTGTAACAGTCTTCGATTTCGGCAACCACGGCATTAAGCTTTTCCTGGACATTTTTATAAATGCCGTCGGCATAATTTTTACGCTGCAGTTTTTGATTGGTCGGGACAACGGTCACATCCAGGTCATAAATCTGCTTGAATTCGTTGGCCTCGGTGTGGGCCGTACCGGTCATGCCGGCGAGCTTGTCAAACATCCGAAAATAATTCTGAAAAGTAATGGTCGCCAGGGTCTGGTTTTCCCGTTCGATTTTAATGCCTTCCTTGGCCTCCACGGCCTGATGCAGCCCGTCCGACCAGCGCCGGCCCGGCATGAGACGCCCCGTAAACTCATCAACGATCACGACCTCGTTATCGTGCACAACATAATCCACATCCTTTGAGAAAAATTCCTTGGCCTTGAGGGCCTGGAGGATATGGTGGCGGTATTCGATGGTCTCCATCTCGTGCATGTTGGCAACGCCGAAGAGCCGCGCCGCCTTCCCCTCGCCTTCCTCCGTCAGAGAAACGGATCTGGCCTTTTCATCCGCCAGGTAATCGTAACCGGCCGAGAGATCCTCCTGTTTGTATTTGGCCGCAATTTCATCTCTTTCCGTGATACGGCGGCCGTTAAGCTGGCGGCTGATTTCAAAGGCGCGGTAATATTTGTCCGTGGATTCCTCGGCCGGCCCCGAGATGATAAGGGGGGTGCGCGCCTCGTCAATGAGGATGCTGTCCACCTCATCAACGATGGCGTAATGATGCCCGCGCTGGGCCATGTCCTCCTTATCAATCACCATATTGTCGCGCAGGTAATCGAATCCGAATTCATTATTGGTTCCGTAGGTAATATCACAGGCGTAAGATTCCTGGCGGCTTCTGGGGTCCATGTCGTGCTGGATAACACCGACGCTCAACCCCAAAAATTCATAAATAGGCCCCATCCACTGCCGGTCGCGGCCGGCCAGATAATCATTGACGGTGACGATATGAACGCCTTCACCGGTTAAGGCGTTCAGATAGGCGGGAAGAGTCGCCACTAACGTCTTTCCCTCGCCGGTGGTCATCTCGGCGATATCGCCTTCATGGAGGACCATCCCGCCGATGAGCTGAACATCAAAATGGCGCATGGAAAGGGCGCGCTTGCCAGTCTCCCGCACTACCGCAAAGGCCTCGGGCAAAATCTCATCAAGGACGCTTCTGCGAAGCCGGCGGAAGTCCTGTCTTGCCTTTTCCAGCTGCGCATGGAGCTCATTCTTTTCTTCTTCCCCCCCCTTTTTTGCGTAAGTTTCCTGCAGGCGTTGAAGATTTTCTTTATCCTGCACGACGGCCTTGAGATAGCGGGCGCGAAACTCATCCGTCCGGACCCGCAGTTCATTGTCCGATAATGATGCCGTCCGGCTTTCTAACCCGTTGATTTGGGAGACTCGCTGACACAGTTTCCTTAAGGCTCTTACCGAAGGCAGAGGCAAATCCTCCGGCACATGCACCGAGACCTTGGGCTCTAATTTATCAATGAATCTTTGGACGTCGTTAATAATGGGTTTTCGTATAAGAAACTCAAACATAAATAAATTCCATTCGTGAAGCGCATCTCGTATCTCGTGAAGCGCATGACAACGATTCACTCTTCACGATTCACGCTTCACGTTATTTTTCCGGCTTCATCCGCAAATACGCCTCGGTAAAAATGGAAATATCCCCGTCCATCACTTTTGTGACGTTTCCCGTCTCAATGTCTGTGCGGTGGTCCTTGACCATCGTGTAAGGGTGCATGACATACGAACGAATCTGGCTGCCCCATTCAATCTTTTGCTTAGTGCCGTACTCTTTAGCCATCTTCTCTTCCTGCTGCCGGCGTTTAAGTTCATACAGCCGCGCCCGTAAAATCTTCATCGCCATCTGCCTGTTCTGAAGCTGGGAGCGCTCGTTCTGGCATTGGACCACGATGCCCGTGGGGATATGCGTCATGCGCACCGCCGAATCCGTGGTGTTGACGCTCTGTCCGCCCGGACCCGAAGAGCGGTAAATATCAATACGCAGGTCATCTGGCTTGATCTCGACTTCGACATCCTCTTCAATCTCCGGGATAACATCGACCGACGCAAAGGAGGTGTGGCGCCTTTTGTTGGCGTCAAAAGGCGAGATACGCACCAGACGGTGCACCCCTTTTTCGCCTTTGAGATAGCCGTAGACCATATCCCCTTCGACGCTCAACGTCGCGTTTTTAATCCCGGCCCCTTCGCCGGAGAGGATATCCAGCATCCTGACCTTGCAGCCGCGCTGATCCGCCCAGCGCGTGTACATCCTCAAAAGCATATTGGCCCAGTCGCAGGATTCGGTGCCGCCGGCGCCGGCATTGATGCTGAGAATGGCGTTGTTCTGGTCAAACGGCCCGGAGAGAATCGCCTGAATCTCGATTTTATCAACTTCCGCCTCCAGCAGACCCAATTCCCCCTGAATCTGCACGAGAAATTCCTCATCCTCCTTGGACATGCCGGCCAGCTCCTTGATATCCTTAAGCCTTTTTAATCCCTGCTCAAAGGGGTCCGCGCAGTTTTTCAGATACTTCAGCTCTTTCATCAGTTTATGGGCGCGGGCGGAATCATCCCAAAAATTCGGCTGGGACATCTGGTCTTGGATAGAGTGGATGGAAGCCTCTTTTTGAGGCAGGTCAAAGAAACCCCCTGAGATGCTGCAATTTCATCTCGATATCTTCGATTCTTTTCTTAATGGCGTCGAACACAATAATCCCTTTCGCTTATATTGATGCCTATTGTAGCATACCGTCAGACGATTGCAACCTTTGATACGGTTTCATTTCTTTGAAATTCCCCTTGTTTCCTATCATCTTCCATGGCATACTGGATTATGTTTTTAAATACCTGTACATTCAGTTTAAAAAGAAAGGGCATGTGGAGACGTTGTATTATAGTCGGGCTGCCAAATTTCTAAAAAGAGACTGCAGTTCGGTTTTTTTATTCAATGAGCACGTAATTCGTTGAACGGACATGGGACAGGAAAAAGGACAACAAAAAGGCTTGTTTCGCAGGTTAGCTTCGCTGGGGCGTAAGTATGTCCGATTGTTTTTTGTTCATCGGGGGAGTCCTGAGTCCGGCCAGCCTCGTCCAAGCCCTTTCAGGGCTCCACGAGGCCAGAACATGATCGAATACATGCTTATGTTTGCGGCGGCGGTGGCGGTCATGATTGTGGCGTTGGGTCCTAAGGGATTGGTCACCAAGGCCGTTGACAAGTCTCTGAA
>MHGQ01000057.1 GCA_001805645.1 Omnitrophica WOR_2 bacterium RIFCSPHIGHO2_02_FULL_50_17
TGCACAACGGCGGCCAGACGTTCCAGCCCCATGCCGGTATCGATATTCTTGTTGGGCAGAGGATCCAGCACGCCGCCTTCTTTACGGTCAAACTGCGTAAAGACCAGGTTCCAGACCTCGGAGAAGCGGCCGCAGTCACAGCCAGGATCACAGGTCTTATGAGGACATTTCGGATTGGGGCCGTAATCGTAAAAAATCTCCGAACAGGGGCCGCACGGGCCGTTGGGGCCTTTTTCTTTGGCTTCCGCGGGCCAAAAATTGCTGTGGTCGCCCAGGCGCACGATCCTTTTAGGATTGATCTTTATCCGTTGAAGCCATATCTTCTCGGCCTCGTCATCCTCCGTATACACAGAAACCCAAAGCTTCTCGGCCGGGATTTTGAGCTCCTTGGTCAAAAATTCCCACGCCCAGGAAATAGCTTCTTCTTTAAAATAATCGCCGAAGGAAAAATTCCCCAGCATCTCAAAGAACGTGTGGTGGAAGTCCGTTTTGCCGACCTTGTCGAGATCGTCTGTGCGCAGGCACTTTTGTGAGGTGGCCGCGCGGGTGTAGCTATCCATGTAGCCTAAGAATTGGCGTTTAAACTGCTGCATGCCGGCGGTCGTAAACAGGACCGTCGGGTCGTCTTTGGGCACCAGCGAATCGCTGGTCATAACCTTGTGGCCCTTGGAGGCAAAAAAATCCAGGAATTTCTTTCTGATTTCGTTGGTGGTCATATATTCTTAATGGCTTGCAGGACGGCCCGGAGGCTGAATCCCCGGCGCATTAAATAACCGTAGACCCGTTGTTGACGTTTTTCCTGCGTGATATTCTTATACTTCGAGGCCTGCCGTTGGGCGAGTTGGACAGCGGCCTCTGTCTCGTGATAACCTTCCGTCGCCTTTTGAATCTCCTCCTCAATGACGGCGATGTCAACACCCTTCTCTTTCAATTCGAACCGGATGCGGCTGATCCCCCATGGTCTGGCAAGGCGTGCCGAGATCCACTTTTGGGCGAACTCCCGGTCGTTGATAAGACGGATATCGTAGAAATACTGGACAGCCCTCTCAATGACAGGCTCACTGAAGCCCTTGTGCGTCAGCTTATCCCGTATCTCACTTTCGCTGCGGGCCCTCAAATTGAGCAGACGAAATACCGTGTCCTTGGCCCCTTGCAAAGTATCTTCTTTGGCCTTTCCCCGCATCGATAGTCGTCTGATGTCTGATGAATCAGCGTTTGACGCCAAGCTGGCTGATGAGTTGTTTCTCTATTTTGTCAAGGACCTTCAGATTTTCCTTCAAAAACTGCCTCGCGTTTTCTTTGCCCTGTCCGATACGCTCTTTTTCAAAGGAAAGCCAGTTTCCGGACTTTTCCACAACGTTATTGAGGACGGCCAAATCCAGGATATCCGCCGAGCGGGAAATGCCCTCATCAAAATAGATCTCGAATTCCGCCTCTTTAAACGGGGCCGCCACTTTATTCTTGACGATCTTCGCCCTGACGCGGTTGCCGATGAACTGCTCGCCCTGTTTAATGGAGTCAATGCGGCGCAGGTCAATGCGCACCGAGGCATAAAACTTCAAGGCGCGCCCGCCGGGAGTGGTCTCGGGAGAGCCAAACATGACACCGATCTTCATACGTATCTGGTTGATGAAGATAATGCAGGTGTGGGATTTGCTGATAGCGGCAGTCAATTTGCGCAGGGCCTGGGACATGAGCCTTGCCTGCAATCCCATGTGGGCATCCCCCATTTCCCCCTCAATTTCCGCCTTAGGGGTAAGGGCGGCCACGGAATCAATGATGAGAAGATCAACGGCGTTGGAGCGCACCAGCGTCTCGGCAATCTCGAGGGCCTGCTCACCTGTATCCGGCTGCGACATCAAAAGCTCATCCAACTGGACGCCCACCTTGGTGGCATACAAGGAATCAAAAGCGTGTTCGGCGTCGATAAAGGCCGCGGTCCCCCCCATGCGCTGAATCTGCGCGATAATATTTAAGGTCAGGGTCGTTTTCCCTGAAGACTCCGGGCCGAAGATCTCTACGACACGGCCCCTGGGGACACCTCCTACGCCCAGGGCCATATCCAGCGCCAGACAGCCCGTCGGAATCACCTCAATGTCCATCTTGACGCTGCTGTCCAGCTTCATGACCGTGCCTTTTCCAAACTGCTTCTCGATCTGCGCCAGAGCCAATTCCAGAGCCTTCTTCCTGTTTTCCAAATCCAGTGTTTTCTTCTGCTCGACCATAACAGCCTCCCTTGCCTCTATAAAAGTTATTCTCCCCTGTTTACCTTAAACGATGCTTAAGCCGCCGTGAAGAAACCCAATTATACAGAACCCCTAAACCCTTGTCAACACATTATGGCCGACGAGGCCACAATGCAATATCCTTAGGGACACTGCGCCAGCCGCTGGTGAATTTCTTTTGAAAACTGGGGTTTCAGGCGCATCAACTGGACATAATATCTCTTGGCCATGCCGCAGTTTCCCTGTCTTTGATACACCTGCGCCATTCGCAGAAGGGCATCAGGGCTTTGCGGCTGCAACTGCAGGACATGGGCGTATAAGGCAAGACTCTGTTCATCGGCGCCCATCTTCTCTTCAACAAAACCAAGGTTATAGAGGGTATCCACCTGATACGGATTAAGGCTGAGAATCTTTTGATAGTATTCCTTTGCTGAGGCAAAATCCCCGTCGATGGCAAAGGCATTGGCGAGGTTATACATCGCATTGGTGTCTGCCGGACGGATCCCTAAGGCCTTGGAATAACATTCCCGCGCCTTGGAGAGATCTTGTCTTTTTTCATAAACCGCCCCCGATTTGGTCCACCAATAAAAAGCCACTTCCTCGGCCGCCATCGCCTGCGGCCTGAAGGCAAATAAAAACAAGACGAAAAATCCAACCGCGAGAGACAGCCGCTTAAAATTTTTGGACCTCAACTGATCCGCCAGCCAGAAGACACAAAAAGATTCGTAAATGATAAGAATCGGAAAGATGCCTGTCCTGTGCCGATGGGTCAAAAAGAAAACGAGGGTAAAAATCAACTGGCTTAAGATCATAAAATCCAGATAAATCGTTTGTCGGCGCTTTCTCTGTGCCGCCGCCATCCCCACCAGGGCCAAAGGACACATAAGATAAAAAGGGTTGATATCCCACAGGCGTTTCCAGTCTCTTTGAAGAAGAAGGTCAATCTCGTAAGCCGCTTCCGTCTCTGTGAAAAACAGCTTGAATTTCTTCCCAAAAAGCCGGAGATAATCCCGGGGTTGATTTTTCATAAACGACAGGGCCTGGCCATGCCAAAACCGCGAAACCCCCGCCGGCGTCAAAGGGCGTTTGGCCAGGATCTCAGCCACCATCACCTGATCCTCGTCCTGGCCCTGGTGGGTAGGCCGAATAAAACAGGGATTATCAAACAGCCCTGTTGCTTTTGGATTGCTGCCGACATAAAAACTTAAACCCTGTTGCGCGCTGATCCATATCCAATCGCCGCCGACGATTTTGTTGCGCAGCCCTGTAAAACCTAAAGGAAGCATCACGCCGATAAGGAGCGGCAGAACAATCCCGATAAAGCCCTTCCGGTAACGGTAGAAGAGGTAAATAAAGGTGAGACTCAAAAAGACCAATATCTTCCCATCCCCTAAGGCGGTCAGACCGATCAGGAAACCCAATATAAATCGTTCCGTTCTCTTCGATATCTTATCAGAATCAACAAAAGACAGGATAATAATGAGGCTGAGAGATATGATGAGAGTCACCGGCATCATAAGCCAGTCATAATAAATCGCCACAAAATTGACTGCCAAAAGAAGCCCGGATAAGAACGCCACTCTTCGAGAGAATATCCTGCCGGCTACCGCGTAAGTCAAGACGCAATTGAGGGATCCCAGAAACAGATGCATCAGACGAACAAAAGCGGCATGGCCCAGACTCAAACGATCAAGGACGGCCAAAAAGTAAGGATACAAAGGCAGTCCGAAGAATGTCTTTGTCCCTAACCACCCTCCCTGAGAGATTTCCTTGGCCCACTCTTGATAATACAGCACATCACTGCTGGGATGATCGTAAAAAAAATAATGCTTCCTCATCCAGACCCAATAGGTAATCCGCAGGACAAAGGCAACAACAAAGACGACACCCATAGCGGCGTAGTCTCTGCGAGCATCGTGGGAGGGGTGGGAATCAGACATGACGGTAATATAAACAGGCGCAGGCAACAGACACGAGGGCGGCTGTCTCCACTTTAAGCACGGTTTCCCCCAAAGAGACAGGGACGCATTTATGATCCCGGGCAAGAGTGTATTCCTGCGGGGTAAAGTCCCCTTCAGGCCCGATTAAAAAGGCGATTTTTTGAGGTTGAGAAATCGCCTGAAACGCCTTTAAAATATTGGGGCGTTCGCCCACGAGGCTCGGCATGACAACGACCGCCTCGCGGGATAAACGCTCAAGAACGGCCATAAAATCCCCTGCGGGATGAATGACCGGCACATCCGGCCTCTGAGACTGTTTGGCGGCATTAACAGCCACCGTCTGATAACGGATGGACTTTTTCTTGAGCTGATCCCCTTTAAGACGCACTTCTGTCCTTTCGGTTAAAAGGGGGATAATCTCATCCGCGCCTAATTCCGCAGCCTTCTCGATGATGGATTCAAATTTGCTCCTTTTAGGAATGGCACAGGCGAGGATAATGAGCGGGAGTTGAGGTGTATAGCGCCTCACCGATTCAACGCTGACAGTGACTTGACAACGGCCGACTTTAACGACACGACCTACAGCCTCCTCTTTCTTTTCATTAAATATCTCGACAGCATCCCCTTCTCGAAGGCGCAGGACATGCCGCAAGTGATGACATTCGTCCTTGCTGTCAATTGTAACTTGAGGAGAAGTCAAATCAGCTTGAGGGCAGTAAAAACGGTGCATGGTTGGTTTTCTATAGTATTCTGCTTCTGGCTTGTTCTGCGAAACTCGAACGTGAAGGAACGAAGTGACGAAACATTCGAGCGAAGAAGAATGGATCGGAGGGGAGTCGAACCCCCGGCCTCTTGATTGCGAACCAAGCGCTCTCCCAACTGAGCTACCGACCCAAGTGTTCAATATTAACAGAAGCTCAACAAGATGACAAGACTTTTGACCGTTGCCTTTTGGTAAATGTTTAGCGGATAGAGAGAATTGGATAGGATTCCCCTCCCTTCGTGGGAGGGGTTAGGGGAGGGGGATCGACGGCAAACGTTGCTTTTCTCCCCCTCCCTTGCCCTCCCCGCAAGGGGGAGGGAATTTAATGACAAAATGTATCTCGTCGATGCTCTCGGACCGCTAAACATTATCGACTTTTGACCGTTGCCTTGGGACGTTCCCTGAATGGGGAAGGGCGCTCCGGAAGCGGCCTAACGGCCGTGGCCGGGAGGACTGATGCGCGTGGTCAAGGTATGCTCGGGGTTATTGACAGGGTGCGCCGGATTGCCGCTGTCATACCGGCTTGTCAGCGTAATCTCTATGTAGTCCAGCCGGCCGTCGCTGTCGTTGACAATGTTAAAAAAATCGATATCAGATAGAAAACTAAATTGCCGGACATCCGTGGCCCCCGTAGTGCACTGATTATCGTTTTGTGGAGGAACGGCTGCAGGATTATCACAGCGCTTCAAGACATCGTCGGGAGGGCCGTAACAATAACACACCCATGTGTCATCCGCATAGGAAACAGGATTATTTGTATCATGCCGGAAACAAATACTGCGATCCTGTCCTGTACTGGAAGTCCGAATGCCCCGCGAGGAAGAATCGCCCACCGCCAGCAGGGCATCTCTGCGGATATAATTTATGGCCCCCCCCAGCCGCATCGAGAGAAGAGCCGATCTGTTGGTTGCCCCCTGAATCTGCTTGACAACAAAACTGAAGGAGGCTATCCCTATCATCACAATCCCAATCAATATGGATGCGACCAACAGCTCGGTAAAGGTAAGTCCGTTTTTGGAATTGGAACACATTTTCTAAGAAGATAAAAAATCAGTCCGGATAATACACATTCATAAACAGCCTTCGCGGGGCGAGCCCCGGCGGGAAATCCCCTGGGACATTAACCAAATAATAATTGACTGTATAACCGCCGATGATATTGGTGTGCGTAACTCCTGTGCCCAAAGGACCAGCATTGAGAATCCATTCTGCCGGGTCCAATTTCCCTCGCAAATCTTCCAAGACCCTCTTGCCCGCATAGGCCGCACCCAGCTTCCCGCCGGAATCCTGGACCGACCCCTGACTGGTAGCTCTCAGCATGGAAATCGTTGAAAAGATACCGATGGCGGCGATCGCAAAGAGAACGGCCGTCACAATCACCTCCACCATAGAGGCAAAGCCTTTTTTTTTAAAAATTTTTAGCATTGTTCACATCATTCGATTTTCTAAACCGCTTAACAGCTCCCCACATTGAGACACGTTCCCCCCACACAACAGGGGTTAGGAGGTGCGCCGGCGGTATCGATGGGCGCGTCTGTCGCTAGCAGGGTATGAACACCCCATGTGGCGTACGCGGTAAAACTTCCCCCTCCCGCTGGCCCGTTATAGAGATACGTTGTCCCGGCATTGGCAATGATGTTAATCCCCAAGGTGGTGTTAATCGTGGCCAAATTCCCTTCATTCGCGCCTGCGGTGTCCCAATATGTCCCCATATTGGCCCGATAAATGGTATTGGCCGCATGGAGGGCCATCAACTGGATCTCCATGTCACGCTCATGGGCCTTGCGGATAGCTCTGTCATAATTGGGAATCGCAAAGGCGGCGATAATCCCAATGAGAATCACCACGATAAGCAATTCCATGATGGTAAATCCTTGAAGATTTTTACGCATCGTCTCCTCCCTGGTATTAATTGCACTCATCATTTGCCCCTCCGCCGCTGCAGCCGATTTTCGCGCAGATATTGGCAGGACTTCCGCCGCCGCATTTAATCGTGCCGTCGGCATCGATGGTGAGGGTGTAAGAGGCCGGCGCTAAGCGCACAATCGTGGCAATGGGGTCCGCCGCAGCCACCGTCGGCAGGGCAAAGTTAGCCGGCGCGTTAATCTCCACATCCAGAAGATCAGGGTCATTCGCATAAGTGCCGGTTTCCGTCCGGTAGGCATCCTGGGCACTGCGCAGGGTCTCTAAAATTTGCAGGCCTTCGGCCAGCCTCATCTTCTCCATCGTATACGTATAGCGGGGTATGGCCAGAGAGGCCAGGACACCGATAATAACAATCGCAAAAATCAACTCAATCAGCGTAAACGCCGATTGTTCTCGATAATGGGGACAGCGCCCTTTTTTATTTTCCATAAGTCTTTCACGCCTAAAACAACAACATCGAAGTCCTGCCACAGGCAAAACTTCGATGTTGTTGTCAACTCTGAGATTCGGCAACTATATGACCTATTTGATCCCTATAAACCGCCCTGAACCGGTTCGTGTCACACCCCCTATGGTCTGTATCAGACGAATCCAGCTTGTACCGTCACCTCCATCCACAGTAAGCCGCGTGGCTTGAATTGTATAAGCCGATACCGTCGCGCCCGAGATGGAGTAAGTGAAACGGGTCCCCGGGGCCGTGCTCGGATCATCTGTGTCAAGGTTAGCCATCGTACACCCCACATAAGTCCCCGATGAGCTGAGATAACATCTCTCCAGCGCCTGTCGAACGACACCCATGTTAGACAGGGCTTCCGAGCTCTTGGAAAACTCCACCGTTGAGAAAAAACGCGGCAGGGCCAAACTGGCCAAAACCCCTACAATGATAATCACAATGATGACTTCAAGAAGTGTGAAACCGCTTTTGTTATTCCTGATATTCATTTTCCCTCTCCTTTTTATATTGCGCTTCCTCTGATTTCTCTTTTTAATTAACCCGCATGCCCATTTTTGGTTTTCCTCTTTCCCGAAATACCTAAGTAACAGTATCTATCCCGCTACTCTACCTCGTATATGTCCGAATTAGCTTTCGATATTTCCCGGAAATCAGGTCCCCCAAAAAAAATGCCTATTCTACACCCGTAGAATAGGCCACACATAACTTAACCGATTTATTATTGGCAGCTGGCTATCCTTTACAGGACCCTTCCCCGACGTTTCGCCTTTGGCGGAAGTCGGGGTCCCGACTTCCAGCTTCGCTGGAACGTCGGGATAGCTTTGTGTCCTACCCTTACGAGCAGTTTACCTTTTTCAATAACAAACTGTTATTGAAACTCAAATTGACTATTCTACGGAATGTATAGCATATAAAAAGAGCGGTGTCAACCCATCCGACTTAAATTCGGGTCTAATCAGGGAAACGCTTTCTTTAAAAAGATGAAAGCTTCTCCTAATTCGATATTACTTTATCTCAAAATGTCCTCTTCATAAAGACAAATTTCATGAATTTTTCATTTTACACTTTATGCTACTCCGCCCCGCCGCCGCCACCCCCCAATTGCGCGATATTAAACATCGGCAGGAACATGGCAACAAGAATAACACCGATCACGCCTCCCATGAACACGAGCATAAAAGGCTCAATAAGGGTACCGAACCGCTTCATAAACGTCTCAACGCTTGTTTGATAAAACTCCGCCACATGTTTGAGCATTTTGCTCAATTCCCCCGTCTCTTCACCCACCATAATCATTTGAATGCACATCGGCGGGAAAAAGCCGCTTCTCTCCATGGGAGCCACGAGAAGCTCCCCCTCCTTCACGGCCTCCTTGATCTGTGCAATAATCAGCGAACACGTCGTATTGTCCACAAGCCGCTCGGCGATATCGAGCGCATACAAGATAGGCACACCGCTGTCAATAAGAATCGACATCTGTGAGGTGAAGCGTTCAATCACAATGCTCTGCAAGACCTCCCCAACCGTCGGAAGACTAAATAAAAATTTCTCAAAAGCCATTTTACCATGGTAGGTGCGGACATACCTTTTAAAAAGCCAAAAAGAGGCTATAGTCCCTCCGATAATAAGAGGGAATTGCGTCCGCATAATCTTGAATATCATCAAAAGCTGGGCCGTGATCCACGGCAGTTCGGCATTCATGGACGTAAAGATATCCTCAAATTTAGGCCCGACAAAGAGGGCAAAAAAAGCAATCGCTCCCATGGCCACAAAGAATAAAATGCAAGGATATATCAAGCTGGAAATAATGGTCGACCGGAAAGAAGCCTGCTGTTCAAGATAAAAAGACAGCCTATTGAGAATGATGGGAATCGTCCCTGAGGCCTCCCCCACCTCCAAGAGGCTGACCCAAAACTGGTTAAAGATCTTCGGATAGTGAGAGAGCGCTACACTCAGCGAGCTTCCCTGCTCCACATTCTTCCTGATTTTTTGAACGACCTTGAAGAATTCCTCGCTCTCGACTTGAATCTCGATAACTCCCAGGCTTCGGATGAGAGGGACACCGGCCTCCAGCATAGTCGCAAGCTGCCGGGCGAAAGACAAGAGATCCTGAAGGCTGCTTTTTTTATGAGTGAATTTTTTTAGTTGAGGAGCAGTCTTGACTTCCTTTTTCTTCGAGACAGAAAGGGTAAGCTCTTTAATGCTTACGATGAAATAATTCTCTTTCTGGAGTTTCTGGACAACGGCTTCCTGGCTTGCCGCATCCATGACGTTTCGATAAGTCTTCCCGTCTTTATTTTTAACAACATAGGAAAATTTGGGCAAATCCAACTCCTTTTAGGAAATGAAGCTTTCCAAACTCCCCGCGTCAAGACGAGGGGTATCCAGGAAAGGCTTCATTCCCGAGGATATAATCCCCGCCTCAAGAGGCGGGGTATCCGCCGAGGCAATGAAGCTTTCCAAACTCCCCGTCCGCCTTAGGCGGACGGAGGAGATGAGCAGAATCAAACGGGATATCATCAGGCATCGACGCTTATACGGCAGATTTCGTCATAACTCGTGAATCCCTTCTCTACAAGACGAATGCCGGATTCAAATATCGTTGACATGCCATTTTTCCGGGCACAATCTCTGATTTCGGTATGCGTGGCGCCTCTGGAGATCAGGGCGCGCATCTCGTCATCGATAAGCATGACCTCCGCAACCACCATGCGTCCTTTGTAGCCCGAACCTTTACAGGCCTCACACCCCGCCGACTTGTAAATAAGATCGCTCTTGAAGATGACCCCCCCCTGCTGTTCGGGTACAGGCTCACAAGGCTCTTTGCATTTCTGGCAGAGGCGGCGCGCCAGGCGCTGACCCATGATCATGATTAACGAAGGCGTCAAAAGATAATGGGGAATACCTATATCGATAAGCCGTGTAATCGCAGAGGCCGCATCATTGGTGTGCAGGGTGCTCAAGACAAAATGCCCCGTGAGGGCCGCCCGCACACAAATCGATGCCGTCTCCAGATCGCGGATCTCGCCTACCATGATGACATCGGGATCCTGTCTTAAAAAAGCCCTCAGGGCCACCGCGAACGTCAGCCCGATTTCCGGTTTTACAGCCACTTGGTTGATTCCCTCGATCTTATACTCGACGGGGTCTTCGACGGTGATAATGTTCTTCGTAGGGTCAATCGTTTCATTCACGGCGGCATAAAGGGTGGTGGATTTTCCGCTCCCCGTAGGTCCCGTAACAAAAAATAAACCATAAGGGGCACACAGGGCCTTGCGCAGCAATTCGACCTGTTTCGCATCGAACCCTAGATTGGATAACTCCAGAGGAACCGCTCCCTTATCCAATATACGCATGACGACCTTCTCCCCCCAGACCGTCGGGATCGTAGAAACACGCAAATCCACCGCCCGGTTCTCCAGCTTGGCAACAATGGCCCCGTCCTGAGGAAGGCGCTTCTCGGCGATATCAAGCTTGGCCAAAATTTTAATACGCGACACGATAGGCAAATGAAGATGAGATGCCGGCGGAGGAATACTGTAAAGTTTCCCGTCAATACGATAACGCAAGGCAATCTTATTCTCAAAAGGCTCAATATGGATGTCGCTGGCCCGCTCATCAATGGCCTGACGAATAATCAAATCAACAAGTTTAATAACCGGGGCCTCCTCCGCCTTGGCAATCAATTTATCAAGGCTCAATTCCGCCGTATCTCCCTGTCCTTCTTTGGCCAGGGCAATGGCCCGGTCATCTTTCCCCTGCGTATAAGATTTTTCCACGGCCCGATCCAGCATCGAGGAGCCTCCCTCTGCCCCTCCTTTCCTAAAATAAAAATCATTAATCGCCGCCTGGATAGCGGTCTGCGTCGCTATAACTAAGTTGATTTCACAGCCTGTGATTCTCTTGAGATTATCAAGGAGGAGAAGATCGAGGGGATCATTGACCGCGCAGGTCAATGAATTCATATGTTTGGATAAAGGCAGGACATGATTTTTCGCCGCGAAATCACTGGAAACCAATTGATCGAGATTTTGATCTAACCGCGGTCTTAATAATTCACTATTTTGGGAGGAATAGTAAGGAACGCCCATCTGCGTTCCCAGAGCCGCAATCATGTTTTCTTCCGTAATCATCCTCAACTTTATAAGAGTCTCCCCGATCCGGCCCTTGTCTTTTCTCTGAACCTCAATGGCCTCTTCAAGCTGCTTCTGTGTGATCAGCCCCTGCTTAACTAATATTTCTCCTAATTTTATATGGCCCATCTTCTCCTATAGGAAAACTATATCCAAAGTTACAAAAATGTTATTTATTCTATTGAAAGAACTGCTTATAAAAAAGTATAATCCCTTGAGAAATTTTAAGCAAGGGGGTGTCCCGTTGTTACCGTTAGAATCGCCGACGCTCAAAATGAGACAGTTCTTTATCGATCCTCTCAAGTCTCTCCACGGGGACGGACTGTTCCCGAACCATTTTCTCCCCTTCTGAGGCGGGTATATCGAGGGCAAAGCTCTCTTTAAAAATATGAGGCGTGATAAATATGATCAATTCCCGTTGAGACTCAGCCTCATCTTTATGACGAAATGCCGCGCCGAGAATAGGAATTTTCTCCAGGACGGGGACTCGTGTTTTGGTTTCCTCCATATTCGTTCTTAATAATCCGCCGATGATAATCGTATCTCCATCTTTGATGCGCAGAATGGACTTGGTCCCCCGCTCTTCAGGGTCTTTAAAGGTCTGGCTGCTGAAGGTTTGTCCCGTGCGCGCCTGAATCACTTTAGGTTCAATAGCCATGGTGATTTCCCTGCTCTCGACATTCGCCTGAGGGGTCACCCTCAAGAAAACTCCTGTCTCCACGCGTTCGGCCTTGGCTATAGAAACGGATGTTCCTTCAGAGGCGGTTGTCACTGAGGCAATACCGATAGCCTCATCTGTTTTGATGCTGATTTCTGCCGTTTCGTTATTGAGGGTTAAAATCCGCGGACGAGCTAGATTTTTCGTATCCGAATGGGTCCTTAAGAACTGCAGGGCAATCGTGAGCCCTTGAAAAGATAACGTGCTTAGGCGATATTCCGCATCCTCAAACTCAAATCCCTGACCGCCCAATTTTACGGCATTCTCCATGGCTCTATTGCGGTTAAAGGGATAAATGCTGTCGCGCTCGGCGCCGCTGAATGTCATCGGTGTATCTCCGAATTTGACCCCCAGAAGGTCGGCGGTGCTCTTGGAGATATCCAGCATCTCCACTTCAATAAGAATTTGAGGTGTCCGGACGTCAAGCCGAGCGATGGTTTGTTCGATAAAAGGAAATTGGCCGGGGGTGTCCGTCACAATCAGGCTGTTTGTTCTCTGATCCTCAATAATACTGCCGTCCTGTGTCAATAACGCTTTGACGGCGGCCACAATACCCGAATCGGAAGAACCGCCTCCCATACCACCCGTTCCTTTATCACCGGCGGATAAAGTCTTATGTAATTTGGAAGACGTGACAGTGGCGTATTGGAGCGGATACACCCTCGTGATTAATCGTTTGGCGGGTCTATCCGACTGCCGTACAAGAAAGATATTACTCCCCGGCTTGACCTCATAAGCGAGGTCATTGACAGAAAGAATCTGCTCGAGAGCCTCCTCAATCGGCACATTATCAAAATAAACAGTAACTGTCTTGCCGAGCACCTCTTTGGAGGCGATAAAATTCATATTCGACTGTCTCGAAAGCAGCTTAAGGACATCATTTAACGGAGCCCCCTTGAAATCCATAGAAATAGTCTTATTCTCCTCGGGATATAGATACTCTTCGACAAAAGATTTCGTATCGGCATACCCTTTTGATGTGGAGTCCGTGACTAAAGAAAATACGACCAGTAAAAAAACAAACGCGAATTTTGCAGTTTTTTTCTCAATCATGGCTGTAGGGTAACGGTTCTTCCCTGAAACGAAACATCAATCCCGCCCTTTCGGATATTGATAATTTTCACTCCCGCAATAATATCACCAACATCCGCCACTTGGCCGTTGACAATGGCCTGCGGACGATCTGTATTCCATATTAAACCCGTTATGGTTAAAATCGGCATCGGCTCTTCCCTGGGCGGCGGCGGCTGTGGCGGCACAACCGGCGGCGGATTGACAATGACCGGCATCGGCGGCGGAGGCGGAGGGGGCGCAGGCACCGGCTTGGGTTCGGGCGGAACAGGTTTTACTTCTGGCCGCTGTTCTGTCTTTTTCTCCTCCTTCGGCAACTGAGACTTGAAAGGGTTCCGCGCGGTAAACGTCTCGAAATAACTGTTGTCAATGACGAATCTTTTCTCTTTTGCCTCAATTATAGGGACAAACTGAAAGGTAATCCAGCATATTAATAAAAAAATAGTCCTCGTCATTTTTTAATCTTTCAATTCTATCGATCCGATCTCAATGCTCGCCCCGACGATTTCCTTAACCCCCGCTGATCCCTTCTCCCTCTTGAGCGGAATCTCCTCTTTCATCTTTCCGGCCCATTTCTCGACGCGCATCGTATAGGGGGCATCCTCAATATCTTTCATAAAGAGCACCAGATCCTTGTAATAATCGGTAATGACATCAATGCGCACCTTGGCCACTTTGATATACTCGTCGCCCCTTTCTTTTTCCGGAGAAAAAGAGATGATCTGGACACGGCGATTGGCTGCGAATTCAGAAAGTTTACTGATAAGCTGATCCGTAAGTATCGATTGTGGAAAATCGCGCATAAAAGCATCGTATTCCTTCTGAAGCCGCTTGGATTCTCCCAGCGCATCCACCCGCTCCTTCATCTTTTTAATTTCCCAATCCAGCGTTTGGGACTTTTTACCATACCCCTTAACGGCGTTAAGAGTCACCGCGAGCGCCGCCACAATCAGCGCCGTATTGATGATGACATCCGGCCGACGCCGAAGGACATCCTTGATCTGACTGGCGTCAATATTACGGAGCTCCTTAAAGTCGATAGCCTTAAGCCTTTCGACTATTTCCTGTATATCTATGTTTTTTATGTCCATAATTATTGACACTTTAAACGAAAAAAGGTGACTGGATAATTGTCCATTTTCCTGGCCTCTATAGTCTCGAGATCGATATGATTGAAAAAAGCGGAAAACGCCTTATTCTCTTTAAAACTTTTTAATACTTCATTAACCTGTCTAAATTGCTCATTCGGGTTTTCCAGATAGGCATATCCCTGAATAACAAGGGTCGGTTTCGTCCCTTCCTCCTGTGCCAAGCCTTTCTTCGCGGAAACAGCCTCTTTTTTTAGCCTCTCTTGTTCCAATGGCAACGGATCAGGATAAACAACATCGAGGGATTCTATCCATACCCCCGCCGGCAAGAGAGTCGGTATAAGCGCCAGAAAAGAGGCCACATCACTTCCTGTCCTGATTCCTTTCAAATAATCCAATTTTTTGCTTAAAGCCTCATTGTCTTCTTGGAGCCTATTCACAGAAATATCTTTGGAAGATTTTAATTGTTGGGTGAGCGTCATGACCTGGGCTTCTTTCCTTTTTATCAGAAAACCCGATGACAATGAGATAAGAATCGTAAAAGGGATACATACGAGCGCCACCTTCGCAACAAATTTATAATTGACCGGTTTCGAAGAGGGTATGAGCCCCAATTTAACTGTCTTCGGTTTACTTTCGGAAAGATTAAAGTCGGCCAACGACGTAACGGCATCGGTCAAAGCGACGCCGTAAGCTTTAAGAAAACTGATATCTGTGAAATTGGCATTGCGAAGAACAGACTCGACAGTTATCGGGGTCACGGGCAGCCGCAGGTCATCCCCAAGCCGTTTGACAACATCACTAGCATCTAAAGACGTCAGCAATGTTATATTCTTGACCTGAAGACGCTCTTCCTGCCGGTTGAAATAACTGAGGGAAATCCTAATCTCGTTAACCAACCGTGTCATGAGGGCATCCGTATCTATCTTTTCCTGATCCGCCAGAGGAATGCGCAATTGAAACTCCCGCACAAACTGAGGGAGCTGGTGATCCACCACAATAATATCACCGACCTCATCCCCTTTCTCGATGAGGGCAACCGTCTGATCTTTAGCCATGAAATTTTTAAATATCAGCGCCCGTATTAAACTGATCGTCGCTGGTTCGATAACACGCACAACAAGGGCAGCCTGTTCCAGGATTTTTATATAATTCTCCAGAACCATTTTTTTGATAGCAACAAAAATAACGCGGATGCGCCGGCTCGGGCCTTCCGCGAAAGGGATGGGATAAAACGAATACGACAATTCCTCAAGGGCAAAGGGAACGTATTTGCTCGCCTCAAAGTCAATGACACTCTTAATCTCGCTGGGCTGCATCCAGGGAATGGTGAAGGAGCGGAAAATAATGTCTTTGGGCGCTAATGACAGATTCACCGCCGAGCAAGATACTTTGTGTTGGCGCAAGGCATTTTGGATAAGAGAGACAATCTCCATCCCCACGGGACTTAATGCCCCCCCCTCGATAGAGCCTTTGGCCTCCTCAGTAAAGGGGACACTCAAGATACGGTTTGGGTTACCCCCCACGGTTTCAACGAAATAGAGGATATCCTTACCCCAGAAGACCCCTAATTGCCTATTTTCTGCCATAATCCCCTTAAAGATAACCCGGCCATCATGAAGGACGCCGGACGGCCCTGCGCGCCTGCGATCTCAGCCATTTATCAACCTCTTTTTTATCGAACCGCCACACGCCGCCGACTTTAATCCCCGTAATCTTGCGTTGATTCAGCCAATTATAAATCGTCTGCTTCCGGAGCTTAAGGTATCGCGCCAAATCATCCACGTCTAAGAGATTCATCTTCCTAACATTCCCCCTATTGCATCTTTTTTATTAAACTATACGGGGTTTTTCTTGTCAAACCATTTGCGATATATTTCAGGAGTCGAGGAGTTCCCGCCCCCTGATCCCTCGTCACGTTGCTCCTCGAGCCACCTAATAGGTTACGGAAATATTGAGACCGCTCGTATTATACCCTGCCAGACCGGGACCGATGATATTGGCCACAACCGTGAAAGAAATCCCATCGAGGGTCTGGGTGTAGGTAATGGTATTGGAGGACGAGCTTGTCCACTGGTTGGCGTAAAAATAGGGAATGGCGCCTAAGGCGAGATACTCGGCCTGGATGCGATGAATCTCTCCGGAACTAGTAACCGTCTGTGTGACATTGAGGCTGATAATGCTGACCGTCAGAATCATCATAGTAATAATGATCATCAAAACCGTTACAAAGACAATGCCGCGATCGTCTTTCCGGAGCTGCCTTAACATATTTTTTTAACTCCTGCTGTTAGCGTCTTTTATCAATATAACACTGGCACTGAGGACACATCAGTACATCGTTTTTGTTGCCATGAAAAAAGACATACGTACAATAAGGGCATTGCTGCAAGTCGCTCAAGTTATCCGAAGAGACCTGCCCCCCTTCACGGAGATTATAAAACATCCATAACACGAAAACAAGGCATATCGAAGAGCACAGATAAAGGGATATGGCAAGGACGATATCAATCTTGATCATCTAAGGAGATAAACGCAGCGGTTTATAGGGCACCGGTTCATGCCCTGGCATAATATCCGGCGCCTCCTCTGCCGGAGTCTCCCCTCTCTCCTGCGAGGTGAGAAAGGTCGATTGGACGGTGATTTTCTCCCGGGAATCCACATGCCCTGTGAACAAAGGTTTTTCAGCGACGCGCATTTGAAAAGGGCCCTCGGTCATCTCTTGGGATTCATAGACAAATTTTTTATCGCCATTTCCCGCCCAGAGGGATTTTCCCCTCTCCCGCTCCTCTAGAGGGATATCCCCGCGATAAGACCAGCCGGCGACATCCTGCGGATTTAAAATGGCCCCTAAAAAAACGAAATGAGGCTTAGGGGCTGCCGGATCAAGGGGAAAGGTAAACACAAAAGTCTGAAAGATAACAAGATGAACCAGGAACGACAAGGCCAGGGATCTTAAGGGAAGATATTTACCTCCCTTAAGGGCACTTAAATCCCCTCCTCCCCAACGAGGAATGAAAAAATGGATTGGTGCCGTAAGCCGGTTCATTGATCCTGATTGGTCGCGATATTGATCCGTTCAATGCCGAGGTTTCGGCAAAGATCCCAGACATCCACGACCCGCCCCACCGAGGCCCGGCGATCGGACTTGATCATCAGCGGCTGTTCCTTGTAATTAATATCTTTAAGTTTGGACGCGAGCTCTTTCAAGGTCACAAGGTTGCTGTTGAGGTAAATGACGTCTTCGCTGGTAATGATGATAACGACATTTTCATCTTTGATGATATCGCTGGTCACAGCCTTGGGCAGTTTCACATTGATGCCGGATTGGAATGTAAAAGAAGACGAGAGCATGAAGAAAATGAGGAGCAGGAACATAAGATCGATAAGAGGCGCGATGTCGATTTGCCTTAAACCGTATTCCAACTTATTGTGTCTTTTAAATTTCATCGGACATCCATTCCTTTAGAAGCAGGGGCGAATAATTATTCGCCCCTGTTTTTACACACCCACTTCGGTTATCTGACACATAAAATTCACCAGTTCCGTGGCCCCCCGCTCCATTTCCAGGATAAAGGAATTAACACGGCTGACGCAATAATTATAAGCGACAAAGGTCGGAATGGCCACCATGAGCCCCCCCACCGTCGTCAGAAGGGCCTCTCCGATCCCCCCGGCGAGGTCTCCCGGGGTGACGGGATTCAAGGACGCCGCCCGCACCTGGATTGTATAAAAACTGGCCGTCATACCCGTCACCGTCCCCAGAAGCCCCAGCAGGGGACAGATATGAGCAATGGTGGCCAGGGCGCTGAGCCGGCTTTCCAGTTTAGGAATCTCAAAGAGACTCGCATCTTCCATGCTCTCCTTGATGGTCTCCCGCGATGCGCCGAAGCGGATGAGACCGGCCCTGAAGACTTTGGCGACGGGCGAACGGCTGGCATCGCAAGCCTGGACGGCCTCTTTGATTTTATTGTTCTTAACCAAGCCGAATACCTTGACCTTGAACTGAGAGACATTCGTCTTGATAAGAGAAAAATAAATGAGTTTCTCAATGACGATCCCCAAGGCAAACAGGGAACACAAAAGAATCGGCGCCATGATCGGCCCGCCGGCCTTGATCAATTTCCAGGCATTCATTTCCCATATCCCGCCCATTTCAACCTCCTGTTTTTAGGTTAATCCCAAGGGACACCCCGGAAGTGTCCTGGCTTATATCCTCACTGTTGATGTACAACATGCTCCTGAATCCAGTCGAGACGTTCCCGGGCAAATTTCAATTCGTCTGTCTTAAAGGGAAGAACCTTTTGATAGATGGTGGCCGCCTTATCCCACTCTTCCTCGTCTTCAAAAATACGACCCACCCGCAAATAGGCCTTGACAACCCACGGGACATCCCGCGCATAAAGATAGGGCAGTTTCAAATATTCTTCAACCGCCTTGTCTTTCTTGTTTCCTGACTCATACGCATCGCCGATAAAAAACTGAAGCTGGGCGTCTTGTAACCCTGCGAAATCCTCCTTCGCCTTCAAGGCATTCCTATAGGCCTCGACAGCCCTTTCGTATTCTTTATCTCCCTTATGGACCTCTGCGATTTTCGCATAGGCGCTGCGTCTGAATTCGGGCGATGTCTCAACAATATTCTGATACGTTTCCAGCGCCAAGGCTGGATCCATTTCTTTGGAGAAGATCTCCGCGATGGCCATCCGGGCCCTGGCGTACAATTCCTTGTCGGCGGAATTGTCAACTTTCTCAAAAGCATGGACGGCCTCATCCCAATTGCCCCTGGCCTGATACGCCTGTCCCAATTCGTAATAAACCAGATTCAACTTGGGACTCCCGGGGAACTGTTCGGTAAACTGCGTATAGTACATCAGGGCGGTATCCAGCTCCAGGGATTCCAAGAAGTGGTCCCCCAGCCAGATGAGGGCATCCTGGGCCACCACAGACTGGGGATACCTCTGGACGAGATTCTTGAATAATTTCAAGGCCTCATTCACATTCCCCATTTTATAATAACATTTGGCTATGCTCATCTCTGAGTTCTTGACCATGGCCGACTCTTGGGGGTAATCCTTGATAATCTTCTGAAAGACCTTCATGGCCTTCGGATAATCGCGCAGGCTAAAGCAGGAAAGGGCCAGGATATACTGTGCCTCCGCCATAAAGGCATCCTCCTTCGGCCGCCCCTCGATAAACTCGGTTATCTTGTCCCCGGCCGCCGCCCAGTTCCCTTTCTTGAAATAGGCCACCGCCAGATAATATTTTATATCGTTTAAATACTTGCTGGCAGGAAAATTAGCCTGAAGGCTCTGAAACGACAGGGTGGCGGCATCAATCCTCTCCATTTTCAGAAGAGCGATCCCCTGCCGGTATTGAATATAGTCGGTATAGGGGCTTTCCGGATACTCCTGCAGAATTTTATCATAAACCTCGATAGCCTTCTCCCACTGCCCGACATCCTGATAGGCATCACCGATCTGCGTCAAGGCGCTGATCTTGACGATCTTATTGGCCGTCTTGTTTTTTATGATTTCAAAATTCTTGACGGAGGCATCGATATCGCCCAATTTAAGATAAGACCACGCCATTCCGAAATAAGCCTTCTCCAGTAATTCCTGATGCTCGGGGGCCGAAGAAAACCGCTCGACAATCTCCCGGTACGAGGGAACGGCCTTTTCATACCGCTCCTGCAGATAATAAATATTCGCCCGTCCCAGATAAGCCTCAGCCAGCCTGGGGCTCGTCGGGAATCTCTCCAGGAGTTCCTTATAAGCCGCCAAGGCCTGCGCGTATTCCTTCATCTCCGAATAAAGACTTGCCCGCCCCAAAAGGACATCGTCCGTTAAGATCCCTTTTTGCTTGGAGAACGCATAAGCCTCGTCGAAATGCTTCTGGGCCAGGGTGAGCTTCCCCAGGCGCAGGTAACACCATCCCAGACTCACCTTCGCCATGAGAATCAACTTGCTGTCGTAGGCCATCTCCGCGGTCTTGGCATAATATGCGGCGGCCCGCAGGAAATCCTCCAGAGAATAATAACATTCTCCGATGTAAAAATACGCCTCGGCCTGCCGCGTGGACTTAGGGTAATCGTAAACATACCGATCAAAATGTCGAATCGTATTTTCATATTCTCTTAAGTGATACATCACCTCGCCGAGCTTAAAACGCACATCCTCCGTCAGCTGGTTGTCAGAGAATCTGCGGATAAATTCCTCAAACACCTTCCGAGCCTCCTGGAATTGATTCTGCTCAAAATAAACCCATCCCAGGGAATAAGACGCCTGCGGGGCATAAACGGAATCCGGATACACTTCGATCAATTGCCGATACTGCTCTTCGGCCTGTTTGTAGTCGCTCCCCTTTAAATAAGTCTCCCCCAGCCAAAAAAGGGTGGCGTCCTTAAACTCGGAATGGGAGACCAGGTCATGGAAAATGGTGTAGGCTTTAAGATACTGGCTTTTGAAGAAATAACACTGTCCCAAGAGAATGTTGGATTCAATGCGTTTGTCGGTTTCGGGGTATTCCTTCTGGAGCTGCTCGATATAGCGGATCGCCACGTCGTAAAAGCCGTCCTCCAGGGCCTTCTGGGCAACCAAAAAGAGCTCCTGTTCGTTGTTTTGGGCCAGGGCGAGGCTATCCATCCCCCCTATAAATATTCCGGCGACAATCAGGATCCCCCAAAGACCGTGACTACCCTTAATCATATTCATAATTTTATTATAGCAGGCTGCTTTTGGATGCCAAATACTAATTACGATCACTCATGTCGAAATTCATTCATGGACATGGAATCGGACACTCCTGGAGTGCCCGAGGGCACCAACGCTCATGGCAAATACCGCTTGAGATATTTCCCTGTATACGAAATCTTATCCTGTATCAATGCCTCCGGAGAACCGCAAAACACCACCTCTCCCCCTTTGTCGCCGCCCTCGGGCCCCAGATCAATGATATAATCAGCGTTCTTAATCACCTCCATATTATGCTCGATGACCAAAACCGTGTTGCCCTTATCGACCAGCCGCTGCAGGACAGTTAAAAGTTTATCGACGTCGGCAAAATGCAGACCCGTGGTGGGTTCATCCAGGATATAGAGAGTCCTCCCCGCGGACACCTTGCACAACTCGCTGGCCAGCTTAACGCGCTGGGCCTCGCCGCCGGAAAGCGTCGTGGCCGGCTGGCCGAGTTTCATATAACCTAATCCGACATCCCAGAGAGTCTGCAGGGTTCTCTTAATCGCCGGCACATTTTCGAACAGATGCATAGATTCTTCTATGGATAAGTTAAGGACATCCGCGATATTTTTCTCCTTGAATCTGACCTCCAGGGTCTGCTCGGTAAAGCGCCTGCCGTGGCAGACCTCGCATTCGACATACACATCCGGCAGAAAGTGCATTTCAATTTTAAGGATACCGTCCCCCCGGCAGGCCTCGCAGCGGCCGCCTTTGACATTAAAACTGAAGCGCCCCGGTTTGTATCCCCGCATCCGGGATTCCGGCAGGCGGCTGAACAATTCCCGGATGGGGCCGAAGACGCCGGTGTAAGTCGCCGGGTTGGAGCGCGGGGTTCTTCCGATGGGCGACTGGTCAACGACAATCACCTGCTCAATAGGCTCGAACCCCGACATACGACGGTATCTTCCGGGCTTTTCCTTGGAGTGATACAGCCTCTGGGCCAGGGCTTTAAAGAGCACCTCGTCCACCAGGGTGGATTTGCCTGATCCCGAGACCCCGGTGATGCACACGAATCTTCGAAGCGGAATCCGCACATCGATGTCTTTGAGATTATTCTCCCGGGCCCCCTCTATCCGCAGATAAGGAATATCCTCAAGGCCGCGTCTTAGGGGAGGAAGGGGTATCTGAAAGCGTCCGCTTAAATACCGGCCCGTGAGAGATTTGGAAGAACGCAGAAGCCCTTCCCTGTCTCCGGCATAAATCACTTCCCCGCCATGCTCGCCGGCGCCGGGGCCCAAATCAATAATGTAATCAGCACAGCGGATCGTCTCTTCGTCATGCTCCACGACAATTAAAGTATTCCCCAAGTCCCTTAAGGCATGCAACGTCGAGAGAAGCCGTTCATTATCCTTCTGATGAAGGCCGATAGAGGGCTCATCGAGGATATAGACGACACCCACCAGTCCCGAGCCCACCTGGGTGGCCAGACGGATCCGCTCGGCCTCGCCGCCGGAAAGCGTGGAGCTGCGCCTCTCCAGCGTCAGGTATTCCAGCCCCACGTCCATGCAAAAATCCAGCCGCCGCCCTATCTCTTTCAGGATAGGCCCGCTGATAACGGCTTTATCGTGAGCGAGTTTCAAAGTGCTGAAAAATTCCTTGGCCTGCTTTACCGAAAAGGCGCTCACCTCAGAGATATTCAGATCGGCGATCTTGACGCAAAGGGATTCTTTTTTCAGCCGCGCCCCGCCGCAGGCCGCGCACGGCGCCACCGACATGTAACGGGACAATTCATCTTTTAACCAGTCGCTGTCGGTCTCTTTAAACATCCTCTCCAGATAAGGAACAACTCCCTCGTAGGGCTTCCCCCAAATGACATCCGCAGAGCCGTGGAAGAGAATTTTCTTAAACGCCTTTGTCAACCCCCTGAACGGCTGGTAAGGGTCGATTCTGTGAATATCCGCCAGCTCCCGCATCACGGCCCTGTAATACATCAGATAATGACGCTGTCCTTTCTTGGCCGGGGCAATCGCGTTCACCCAGGGTCGGACGGGATCCGGAACAAGCATCTCCAAATCCATCTCCATTTTGGTCCCTAGACCGCTGCAAGGGGGGCATGCCCCGTAGGGTGAATTAAAGGAAAAATCGCGCGGCTCAATCTCCGATAGGCTGATGCCGCAATCCACACAGGCATACTGCTCGCTGTATGTCTTGGAGGGAAACTTTCCGCCGGAATCAACCATGAGAATGCCGCCGCCCGTGCGCAGGGCCGTCTCCACAGAATCCGTCAGACGCTTCTTCACGCCCGAGGTGATGGTCAGGCGGTCTACCACGACCTCAATATGATGCACTTGATATTTATCCAAAGAGACGGGCTCCTCAGCCTCGTAAATCCTGCCGTCGGCCCGCCAGCGTGTAAAGCCGGCCTTGGCAATCGTCCGGCCGATATGGCGGTATTCGCCTTTACGTCCACGCACCAAAGGGGCCAGGAGCATAATGGGCGTCCCCTCTTCATACCCAAAAATCTGATGGACAATCTCCTGCACGCTCTGACGCTCGATTTTTTTTCCGCATTGATAACAGTACGGCGTCCCTATGCGGGCAAAGAGAAGGCGCAGGTAATCATAAATCTCCGTCTGTGTCGCCACCGTCGAGCGCGGATTGCGGCTGATGGTTTTCTGCTCGATGGAAATGGTGGGGGAAAGTCCCTCGATGGACTCCACGTTGGGTTTTTGCAGCTGTTCCAAAAATTGCCGGGCATAAGCCGAGAGGCTCTCAACGTAACGCCTCTGACCCTCGGCATAAATCGTATCAAAGGCCAAAGAGGACTTCCCCGAACCACTCAAGCCTGTAATGACAACAAATTGGTTGCGGGGGATCTTCAGGCTGACATTTTTCAGGTTATGCTCCCGGGCCCCCCGGATGACAATGAAATCGGATTTCATGGTATCTCGAGGAAAATATGAAAGGGTCCCATGTCACAAGGTCACAAAAGACACGCCTTGCGGCCTCGTGACATGGGATGCAATGGAATGCGAGAAAACAAAGTTACTTTCTTTTCTTTGTCTTCCTGGATGACTTCTTTTTCTTGCCGCCGCGAACCATCGCCGCGCAAGAGATATCGCCGCTTTTATCGATGAAATAAAGAAACCCCGGCGCTTTCTTGATGCCGACCTTGGCAACTTTCTTGGGGCTCCCCCCTTTGGCGCTGCCACGGGCCATCTTGGCGCAAGAGATGTCGCCCTTCTTATCGACAAAATAAAGGCATCCTTTTTCCTTCTTGATACCTACCTTAGCCACCTTCTTAGCCATGTATTCACCTCCTTTCGTTTATCCGTTATTCAAGTCCCGACACAAATGCCGCTAAAGAACTGTTTCAATGTCTGCATACCAGATAAAACCGCCAGATAACTTGTCTTGGGGTTATCCGGACAGATCACATTATCGGCGCGCGTGGTGATACGCCCAAAGGGTCCCGCCGCCTCAATCTCATGAGAATTATTTTTATATTCCGGCGAGGTTATAATACACACCCTGATCTTTTTCTTGACGCCTGAGGCCAGGGCCAGGGTGGCGGCCACATTGATATTCTGGGGGAAAAGTCTCACCGCCGTATCCACATCGCCCTCAAAAAGTACAGTCTCTTTTTTTATTTTAGAGAGATCAATGTTCTTCTTCAAAAGATAACGATTGCCTGAGAAACCCCTCGGGGGCTTGCGGCTTGTTAACGTGATTTTGTCAATGCCGGCAAGGCTCGCCGCCTTGAGGGCATCAATGCCGGCGACGGCCCCCGACGGCAAAAGAAGATGACAGTGATTCTCCTGCGCCAAACGAAAGATATCTTCCGCATTGAGGAGTTTTCCAACACTCATCACCATCATGTCTTTCCCCTCCTTGAGAACTTCCCGGAGGATGCTGCCGGTATTCTCGGCGTTCACCGCCTCAACCACGAAATCACAGGTTTGAATAAGTCCCCTTAAAGAGTCTTGGCACACCTTTTTTAACCTCAGTTCCTTCGCCAGCCTCGACGCTCTTGTATAATCAATATCATAAAAGGCCGTCAATTGACAATGATTTTTTAAATCTTTTTCGACGAAGCGGGCGATGCCCGAGCCGATGGCACCGCAGCCAACGATGCCGATTTTACGTTTCTTTGTTTTCATGGGTTACCGCACCTGCACCAGAATATTATCAATCAAACGTGTTGAGCCGAACCGCACCGCCAGGGCAATCAGGATTTTCCCGTCAACACAGGACAAAGGCTCCAGCGTCTGCGCATTCACGCATGCGACGTAATCGATTTTCCCCGAGGTCTCCTTGAGAATCCGCCGACGGATTCCCTGGACAACCGCCGCAAGAGAGCGTTCGCCGCTCTGTATCTTTTCTTTGGCCTCCTGCAAAGAGCGGAAAAGGACCGCGGCCTGCCGGCGCTCTTGCGGCGTCAGATAAACGTTACGCGAGCTGAGGGCCGCCCCGTCGGGGCCGCGGACAATCGGGCAGACCTTGACCGTCACGGGAAAATTCAGGTCGCGGACCATCTGTTTTAAAACCACGGCCTGCTGGGCGTCCTTCTGCCCCAGATACAGCACGTCCGGCTGGACGATGTTCAACAGCTTCCCGACAACCGTCGCCACACCCTTAAAATGCCCCGGACGGAACTTCCCGCACAGATTCTCCGTCATCTTTTCCACTTCGATATATGTCCGATAGGGATCCGGATACATTTCTTTATCCGACGGATAAAACAGGATATCCACGCCGGCTTTCCCGGCAAGCCGTTGATCCGCCTTTACCGGGCGGGGATAAGCCTTAAAATCCTCGGTGGGGCCGAATTGGGCGGGATTGACAAAAATGCTCACAACCGTCAAGTCATTTTCCCGCCGGCAGCGGCGCATGAGCGACAAATGCCCTTCGTGCAGGGCACCCATCGTGGGGACAAATCCCACGCGCTTCCCCTGCCGCCTGGCTTGACTTACCAGACGCTGCATGGTTTTAACGGATCTTATGACGCGCATGGACGCATTCTTCCAGCAAAGCCGGCTCCATTTCCTTCAAAGGTTCCAGAACGAATGCCCGCTCGAACATGCGCGGGTGCGGGATCGTAAGCCGAGGCGTGTCAAGGACAAGGCGGTCATAAAGAAGGATATCCAGGTCGATGGTGCGCGATCCGCTGGGAACGTCGCGCACGCGGCCGAGTTCTTTTTCGATCCCCTGGCACTGATTTAATAATTCGACGGGAGATAACCGTGTTTCGATCTTGACAACGGCGTTGAGGAATTTGGGTTGCGGCGGCCCGCCGACAGGATCAGTCTCAATGATCGTAGATTGTTTGAGCACTGAAGCACCCTTTTCCTGCAACGAGGCGACAGCGCTCATAATATAGGAAACGCGGTCGCCCAGATTCGAACCCAATGCGATGTAGGCAATGGCCAACGATGACTCCGTTATTCGTTTATCGTGGCGAAAAACGTTTAACGATATACGTTTCTCGTGGTTCGACTTCACTCACCACCCTTCGAACCACCCTGAGCGGAGTCGAAGGGCTACGCAACCCTGCCTACCGGCAGGCAGGCGTTCAGCGATATCTCGATCTTTATAAAACCTTTTTAAGACGTTCCACCGCTTCGTTCAAGCGGTCTTTAGGAACCGTCAGGGCCATGCGCACATACCCTTCTCCGGATTCCCCGAAGCCGTTGCCCGGCGTCACCACGATATCCGCCTTCTCGAGAAACGCCTTGGCCGCTTCCACGGAGCTCGTAAACCCCTTGGGAATTTTGGCCCAGACATAGTACGCGGCCTTCGGCGGCGTGATCTTCCAGCCGATTGCGCGCAGGCCGTTAATCAACAAATCCCTGCGTTCCTGGTAAAGGACGCGCATATCTTCGACGATCTCCGGAGGACTTTTGAGGGCCGCGATACCGGCGACCTGAATAGCCTGGAAAATTCCGGAATCGAAGTTGGTCTTGACCTTGGCGAGGGCGGCAATCAGCGTCGGATTCCCGCAGGCCCACCCCACTCGCCAGCCTGTCATATAATAAGTCTTAGAGAAAGAATGGAATTCGATGGCGACGTCCTTCGCGCCTTCAATTTCCAGGATGCTGACGGGTTTTTCATTGTCAAAATACACTTCCGAATACGCCATATCGGAGACGATGATAAACCCCTTAGCGCGCGCCAAGTCAACCAGCCCCTGGTAAAACTCATGAGGCGCCACCGCCGCGGTCGGGTTGTTGGGATAATTAACGACAATCATTTTCAAATCATTGATCTTTTCAATCCTGACGAGATCAGGCACAAAACCGTTGCTCGCTTTAAGCGGCACATTGACAATCTTACCGCCGGCAAATTGAATCGCGGCCCGGTAGGCCGGATAGGCCGGGTCGGTCAGGGCCACCTTGTCTCTTGGGTTCACGACACCCAGCGGCAAATGCGCCAGACCTTCTTTAGAACCGATAAGCGGATAAATCTCCGTGTCCGGGTTAAGAGAAACGTTAAACCGGTTCTGAAACCACTTTGCGATTTCCTGGCGCAGCGCCGGCAGGCCCGCGTCGAAGGCGTAATGATGGTTGGCCCCATCCTGGACGGCTTTCACCATGGCCGCCACGATATGGCCCGGCGTCGGGTAATCCGGGTCGCCGATGCCGAGATTAATGACATCCCTTCCCTGCGCGATCGCCTCGCGTTTGGCCTTGTCAATCTCGACGAACAAATACGGCGGCAGTTCCTTCAACCGGTCGGCGAATTCGATGTTAACAGGCATATCCACTCCTCTATTGAGCCATGCGAACTTCTTTTTTTAATAAACGGCGCACAAGCTCTCGTAACTGCTCATGATTTCTTTGCGCCATACGCTGAAGACGATTTTGCAATTGCGTATCCAGGTAAATCGGCAGCCGCAGCATAGCTCCCTTGTGATAAAATTTTCCTCGCTGTGCTTTAGACATCCAGATACTCAGCCTCTTTTAATACCATGTTTCGTAAATACTTACTTAATGAATTTTTTGTCACCACATCGACTTTTTTCTCTAGATATTCTTCAAGGTCTTGTTTGAGGCCAACATGGTCAAATAAATCGGCCCCCTGTTGAAATTCAACCAAAAAATCATAATCATGGGGATAGTGGACATTTTCCGCCACCTGCGAACCGAATAACGCAATCCGTTTCACTTTGTTGCGCACGAGAATCTCTTTAAATTCTTTGCCAGAAAATAAACTTTTCAAGCGTGGTTTAATCATAACTATTTCCCTCTTTCCTGTGAGCCTTTCTAATACATCACCAAGCCCGGATAATCATTAGCTCAACCCCAAGACATCCTGCATACTGAACAAACCATTTTTCTTTTGGGCCAGAAACTTGGCCGCGACCAGTGCCCCTTTGGCGAAGATGTCGCGGTTTTTGGCGTGGTGGGAGATGGTGATAACGTCTTCCGCGCTTTCAAAAGTTACGGTATGGTCGCCGACGGTCTCTCCCTCACGAATCGATTTAATGTCCGCAACTTTCACACCCGAAGCTCGGTCGACGATCTCCGCCAGCGTCTTTGCGGTGCCGGAGGGCGCGTCTTTTTTGTGAATATGATGGGCCTCTTCCATTGTCACCGTATAATTCTTGGCCGTTTTCGCTGCGGCAAGTTCCGTCAGCTTAAAAAGAATATTGACCCCCACGGACATATTCGAAGAAAAAACGACAGGAATTTTCTCCGCGGCTTTTTTCACCTGAGCGATTTGGTCCGGATTAAGCCCTGTGGTGCCGATGACCATCTTAATACCATGCTGAAGACACCTCTGGAGATGGTCGACGGTGGCCTCGGGTGTCGTGAACTCAATCAGGACATCGCAACCCTGAAGAGCAGAAGAAACCGTATGCACCTGAAGGCCGCTCACCGCCTCATGGGACTTCGGGTGGTCTTGACGCTCCAGGAGGGTCGTGACGGCAAATTCATGATCCAACAAGGCCAGCCGCGTGATGGCCTGCCCCATCCGTCCCTGACAACCGCTGATAGCCAATTTAATCATACAAGCTGTCCTTTCAGTAAACCGTAATGTTGTAAGGCTGTTTTCAGTTTCTCAGCATTGGCCTCTTCCATCTCGCATAAGGGAAGCCGCAGCTCGGCCGAACACATTCCCAAAAGCCCCATCGCGTGTTTGACCGGGATGGGATTCGTCTCCAAAAACATTGCCTTGATCAACGGAATCAGCCGGTCGTTAATCTCCGAGGCCTTGTGTTTATCCCCGGCATTAAAGGCGGCAATCATGGAAACCACATCCTGCGGAACAATGTTGGCCACAACCGAAATCACCCCGACACCCCCGAGCTCCATAATCGGCAGCGTCAGGATATCGTCACCCGAGAGAATGATAAAGCGCTCGCCGCAGGCGCGCCGGACATCCTTGACCTGCTGGAGATTCCCCGAGGCCTCCTTAACACCGACGATGTTCCGGCAATCCCGGGCCAGCTTCGCCACGGTCTCTGTCTCGATATTGCGCGCGGTTCTCCCCTCGATATTGTAAAGGATGATGGGAATCTTGACGCTGCCGGCGACCGCCTTGAAATGCAGATACAGGCCTTTCTGGGTCGGCTTGTTATAATACGGTGTCACCACCAGACACCCTTGAGCGCCGGCTTTGGCCGCGTGCTGGGTGAGTGCCACCGCCTCAGCCGTTGAGTTGGAACCGGTGCCGGCAATGACCAGAATCCTTTTCCTGGCCGCCTGGACACAAATCTCCACGACGCGGTTGTGCTCTTCGTGCGTCAAGGTCGGGGATTCACCCGTCGTGCCGCAAGGGACAATTCCCTGCGTACCGCTTCGAATCTGAAATTCAACGAGCTCCCTGATTTTGTCTTCGTCAATGCGTCCGTTTTTGAAAGGCGTTACAAGTGCGACAATGGATCCCTTAAACATAATATTCCCCCTTGGCTATAAAATGAGCGCTTCCCTTTAACCAGACATGGACAACCTGTTTTTGTATGATATCAAAAAAAACTTCCAGTATCTCCCCTCCTTCGGTACGCACCTTCATCCCGGCTGTTTTCTTCTGCGCCGGCGCCGGATCAGCCCTTAGATAAGCGGCAATCGCCGCCGCAACGCTTCCGGTGCCGCACGCTTTCGTTTCGGCCTCCACCCCGCGCTCGTAAGTGCGGACATCGACCTCATTCTCTTGGATCTGCTCTACAAAATTAACATTCGTCCCTTTAGGCTTAAAGGCGTCATGCCAGCGGATAACACGGCCGATTTCCCCGACGGCTATATTCTTCAGCCCCTCGACAAAAACAACCGCATGCGGCACGCCGGTATTGATAAAACTGACATGAAGGGGACGGCCATTGACCGTGATGGGCATATCGGCTTTATAGTCCGACGGCATGCCAAGCTCAATAGCCGCCTTCTCTCCCGCGGCTTTTGCCCGCACCAGGCCGGCCGCGGTCTCCATCGCAAACAACTTTTTCTTAGGTTTTCGATAACGCACGATGTAAGCGGCCATGCACCTCGCGCCGTTGCCGCACATCTCGGCCTCGGACCCGTCGCGGTTGATAATCCGCATCTTGTAATCGGCCTTCTTGGATTTCTCCAGAACCAGCAAACCGTCGGCACCGATGCCGCTGGTGCGGTCGCAAACCTTGACGGCCAATTCTTTGTAATCCATCCCCGGACGGGCGTCCACAATAATAAAATCATTCCCTGCTCCGGCCATTTTGGTAAAAAGGATTGTCTTCATTGCAAGAAGGCGGGGATCGTCTCCCCACGTATTAAGTCTTCAAAAGTTTCCCTATCTTTAGTTATCTCAAAACAGTTGCCTTTGACCATGACCTCCGGCGGACGGCCGCGCATGTTGTAGTTGCTCGCCATCACATACCCGTAAGCGCCAGCGCTCATAATGGCGACCAGATCCCCATTTTTAAGAATGGGAAACTGCCGGTCTTTGGCGAAAAAATCCCCGCTCTCGCAAATAGGCCCGACAATATCCATCTTTGTTTTACGGGCCTTTGTTTCAACGACCGGGACAATTTCATGATAGGCATCATACAACGCCGGACGGATCAAGTCGTTCATCCCCGCGTCAACGATCAGGAATTTCTTAAAACTGTTATCCTTCAAGTACAGAACCCTCGCCACGAGGATGCCGGCGTTACCCGCGATAAACCGTCCGGGTTCCATAATAATCTTTAATCCGGTTTTACGCAAACGCGATAAAACAGCCGCGGCAAAGTCCTGGGCCGTCTGCGGCTTTTCATCCTTATAGATGATCCCCATCCCTCCGCCGATGTCCAGATATTCCAGACGGACGCCGTCTTTTTTGAGTACGTCCAGAAAGGCAATTACCTTCGTAAGCGCTCGGATAAAGGGAGCCCGCGTCGTAATCTGCGAGCCGATGTGGATGTGCAGGCCGCTTAAGCTGACGTGAGGATAACGGTTCGCGGCCCGCAGGATTTTACGCGCCGTCTTAAGGTCAATGCCGAATTTATTCTTGAGCGTGCCCGTCGTGATCTTCACGTGCGTCAGGGCCTCGACGTCAGGGTTGATACGCAAGGCCACCCGCGGACGGGTATTGAGCGCGCCGGCCAGACGGTTGATTTCCTCCAATTCCGGCAGGGACTCCACGTTAAACAATAAAATCCCGGAGCGGATCGCGTCAACGATCTCCTCCTCGGTCTTGCCAACGGAGGCGAAAACGATTTTGCCCGCGTCAACACCTGTGCGCAAGGCCTTTTTCAACTCACCGCCGGAGACGATGTCAAAACCGGCCCCCAGATCTTTCAGCGTTTTGAGGACCGCTAGATTGTCGTTGGACTTCATGGCGAAACAAATAAGCGGACTGACCGGCGCGAACGCCGTTTTGATCTTGGTGAAATGGTCCACCAGCGTGTGATGGCTGTAGAGATAAAACGGCGTCCCCGCCTTGGCGGCGGCGTCTCTGACCTTCACGTCCTCGCAATACAACTCCCCGTTTTTATATTTAAAATCGTGCATAGCTCCTTAATAACCCCTGCGAGCGGCATAGGTAAAACTCGCAAAGTATTTTCTCCACGATGCCTCCGTGGACTTATATTGGTTAGCTCCGATAAAGTAATCCACAAGGGCTTCTCTGACGCGGGCGATTTCCTTGAGACGGGACGGACCATAGACAGCGTCCAGGGTCAAATCCAGCAGTTCCAGGGCGCGCTCGGCCGCCTGCCGAGAATAAGCGGCATTATCCTTTGCCCGCCAGTTCAAGGCGCGCTCCACCTCGCTACCGATATTGGCCATTTGTTCAAGAAACGACAGACGGCTCCAGCGCCCTGCCGCCAGGCCCTGATGCTGATAAATCATCGGACAATCCTCTTTGCGACAATCGCCGTGATCTTCCGGCGCGTCCCTTCCTGTTCCACGCCGCGGCTTCCGTTGCCCTGAGACGGACGAACATTGATCATGGAATCAAATTCAATCAGCTCCTCCTCCGGCATTGCCGGATAAAGGTTGATCCCCCAGAGGTCTTTTTGTTTCGCACCCTGAGCAAGGAGCATCGCTTCCAGATCCGAATGAAGCTCCGCGTCAATGGCGATAAGTTCTCTATCAACATCCACGACGGCTTTGACAAAATTCCCGAACATCTCGCCGGCCGTCTGGGTCAGTTCACTCAAGGTGATCTTATCCGATATGATTCTCATGATAGATACCCGCGGGCAAACCCGCCAGCGGCTAACGCAGCAGTTTTTTCCACCGTTCTATCTCCCGGCGAACGAGCGTAGGGTTCGTAGACCCCAGTGATTTCTTATTGCTAACGGAAACTTTCGGATCCAGAAGCGCCTTGACATTCACACCGAAAGAGGACGAGTAACTCTTCAGTTCCGCGAGATTCAACTCCGCAATCTTTTTCCCCTTGTCCGCGCATTCCTTGATCATGGTGCCGACGGTATCGTGCGCCTGGCGGTACGAGACTCCCTTTTTGATCAGATACTCCATGACATCGACCGAGAAAAAGGCCTCGTCATAAATACGCTCGGCAATTATTTTTTCCTTGACCTTAAGACCAACAAAAAGCCTGGTCAAAAGCCCGAGTATGTCCTTGATTTTCTCCACCGACTCAAACAAGGGCGGCTTGTCGAGCTGCATGTCGCGGTTGTAGGTCAACGGCAGCCCCTTCATCAGAACCAGTACCTCGTTAAGATTGCCGTAAAGATTGGCCGTCGCCCCGCGGATGAGCTCCAAGATATCCGGATTCTTTTTATGCGGCATAATAGACGACCCCGTGCACAGCGCCCAGTCAATATCCACAAAATTGAATTCGCGCGTGGCCCATAAAATGATATCTTCCGCGACCCGCGAACAGTGCATCCCCAGGACAGCGATGTCAGAGAGCGCCTCGACGATAAAATCCCGGTCGCTGACCGAGTCCATGCTGTTGGCCGTCACCTGTTTAAACCCCAGCTGCTTGGCGACAAAATTCCGGTCAATGGGAAGCGTTGTCCCCGATAAAGCGCAGCTGCCTAAAGGCATGACAGCGGTGCGCTTGATGGTGCCATAGATCCGCGCCTTATCGCGTTCCAGCATCTCGACGTAGGCCAGCATGTGATGCGCCAGCAAGACAACCTGAGCGGATTGCAGATGCGTGTAGGCCGGGATAATCACATCCTTATTTTTATCGGCAAACTGGACAACGGCCTTCTGCACCAGGGCAATTAAATCAATGATCTGCTTTGACTCGTCGAGGCAATACAGTTTCATGTCGAGCGCGATCAGGTCATTGCGCGAACGGGCCGTATGCAGTTTGTCCGCGGCCGGGCCGATGAATTTTTTCAAGGCCGACTGGATATTGGTATGAACGTCTTCCGCTTTTGTATCAAATTTAAACGTGCCTTTCGCGATCTGCCCGGCAATTTTGCGCAAGCCCGAGGCAAGACGCGCGGCATCCTCTTTCGGGATAATTCCGCACTTGCCCAGCATCCGCGCATGCGCGATACTTGCCTGCACGTCGTACTTGGCCAAGCGCCAGTCGTATCCAATGCTGAAGCTGAACCCATCCGCCAACGCGTCGGTTCCTTTGTTAAAACGGCTCCCCCACAGTTTTGCCATGATTGTCTCCCGCGATAATGATTAGGGACTTGCCTTAAGCATGAAAAAAGACACCACAAAAATAAAGAAAGCGGCAATAAGCAGTTTTATATAATATCTCCTCGACTCGGGTTTGCCGCTCCACATAGGAAAAAATGCAAGTATGGAGATAAAGCCCGTCAGTGCGACGATTTCCAGCAACTGGACTATTTCTAATATGTCTTCATTCATGGACAATTAAAACGGCATCCCCCACAGCCTGATAAACCCCTCGGCGAATTTCTGGTCAAAGACATCTTTTTCGCCGTAGGTGGCCAATTCTTCCTTGTACCGGGAATGGGGGGACTTGCGCCCCACGACCACACAACTTCCCTTATAAAGTTTCAAGCGGACCGTTCCCGTGACTTCTTTCTGGATTTCCTCGAAATACACATCCATCTGCCTCTTCAAGGGGGTCTCCCACAAGCCGTAATAAACCAACTCGCCATATTTTTGGGAAGAGGCCTCTTTATAGTGCATGGTCTCCCGGTCCAAAACCAGGCACTCCAGCTCCTGACGGGCCGCATGCAGGATAGTCGCTGCGGGATTCTCGTAAATCTCGCGGGATTTAATGCCGACGAGCCGGTTTTCCACCATATCCACCCGGCCGATGCCGTTCTGCCCGCCGATATTATTCAACTGATGAATCAGATCCAGCGGCGCATACGATTTCCCGTCAATCTTCACAGGGATCCCCTTGAAAAATTCAATCTCAATGTAACTAGGGTCGTTGGGGGCCTTTAAGGGACTCACCGTCAGCTTGTAAATCTCTTCAGGCGGTTCCGCCCATGGGTCTTCGAGAACGCCGCATTCGATACTGCGGCCGTACAGATTGATATCAACGCTGTAGGGGCTTTTTTTCGTGACATCAACGGGAATCTTTTTCTTTTGGGCATAGTCGATCTCTTCCTCGCGCGTCTTAAATTCCCAGATTCGCACAGGGGCGATGATCTCCATCTGCGGATCGAGAATACGGGCTGTCACCTCAAAGCGCACCTGATCGTTTCCTTTGCCGGTGCATCCGTGGGCGATTGTATCCGCCTTCTCTTTGTGGGCAATCATCACCTGATGCTTGGCAATGAGCGGCCTGGAAAGGGCTGTGGCCAGAAAATACTTGTGTTCATACACTGCCCCGGCCCTCAGCGCCGGGAAGACATACTGCTCGACAAATTCCTTCTGAAGGTCAACAACATGCACCTTAGAGGCGCCGATTTCAAGGGCTCGTTTTTTGACGGCCTGAAAGTCTTCACGCTGGCCTACGTCGGCGATGAAGGCAATCACCTCATAGCCTTTTTCTTCCAGCCACTTAATAGCGCAGGAGGTGTCCAGTCCGCCCGAATATGCCAAAACAACTTTTTTCATGAACCGCCCCCTCTTTCCCCTGATTGACGACTCTTCTCAATCAAAAATGTTAATACGGCCTTCTGGACATGCAGACGGTTTTCCGCCTGGTCAAAAACGATTGAATGCTCCCCGTCAATGACATCGGCCGTCACTTCCTGTCCGCGATGTGCGGGCAGACAATGCATAAAAATAAATTTGTCCTTGGCTCCCTGAACCAGCCTGCCATTGATTTGGAAGCCCTTGAAATCTTTCAACCGCTTTGGGGCCTGTTTTTCCTGGCCCATGCTGACCCACACGTCGGAATAAATCACGTCCGCCCCGGCAACGGCGTCTTTGGGCGAACGGGTCAGATGAATGAAAGCACCCGTCTCTTGAGCCAACGATTTGGCCTGCCGCACGACTTTGGGGTCCGGCTCATATCCTTTGGGTGTGGCGATCTGTGTACTGATCCCCGTTTTGGCGCAGCCGATCATCAACGAATGGCAGACGTTGTTATTGCCGTCGCCGACATACCCCAAAACGACGCCCTGCGTTGTTCCCAGCTTCTCTTCGATGGAGAACATATCCGTCAGGGACTGGCAGGGATGATACATGTCCGACAAACCGTTAATCACCGGAATAGTGGCGTAGCGCGCCAGATCGACAACGTCCTGATGATGAAAGGTGCGGGCGACAATCGCGTCCAGATAACGCGACAGGGTTTTTGCCACATCCGCCGTTGACTCGCGCACCCCCAGATTAATTTCTTCCGGCCCCAGATACAGGCAGTTACCGCCGAGCTGAGAAATCCCCACCTCAAAAGACACGCGGGTCCTATTCGACGGCTTCTGAAACAAAAGCCCTATGGATTTACCCCGCAGGTAATCCCGCATCTTAGTTTTGTCGCGTTTCAATTGATACGTCCGCTTCAAAAGCGCGAGAATCTCTTCCTGTGTCAAATCCTGCAGACTTAAGAAATCGCGTTTCATAGTCTCCATCAGCCTGAAACCGCGGCCAGGGCCATTTCCAGAATATACAACGCCTTGTCCGCCTGCTTTTTTGTGACGTTTAACGCCGGCATGATCCGCAAGACGTTGCCTTGCGTGCAGTTGATAATAAGCCCGCGATTAAAACATCCCTCGAATACGGTCTTGCCTTCCATCTTTAATTCCACGCCGAGCATAAGCCCTAAACCCCGCACCTCACGGATGCAATCCAGTTTTTCCTTCAGCGCATTGAGCCGTTCCATCAGATACGCCCCCATGACGCGCGCGTTTTTAAGCATCTTGTCGCTGAAGATCGCCTTGAACGTCCCCAGCGCCGCCTTGCAGACCAAAGGACTGCCGCCAAAGGTGGAGGCGTGCATGCCCGGCTTGAACGTGCCGGCGATTTTCTCCTTCACGACCAAGGCGCCTATGGGAAGCCCGCCCCCTAAGGCTTTCGCCAGGACCATCAAATCCGGCGTTACACCATAATGCTTAAAGGCGAACATCTCACCCGTGCGCCCCATCGCGGTCTGCACCTCATCCAAAATGAGCAAGATATCTTTCTCGGTGCATATCTCCCGTATCTGGCGGATATATTCCTTGCCGGCAACATGGATGCCGCCTTCTCCCTGGACCAGTTCCAGCATGATGGCAATCGTGTCATCCCCGATGGCCGCCTTTAAAGCATCCCAATCATTAAACGGCACCGTCTTGAATCCCGGCGGCAGCGGCTGAAACCCCTGCTGATATTTCGGCTGACCTGTGGCGGCCAGAGCCCCCAGCGTGCGGCCGTGAAACGAATTGACCATCGTGATAATCCCGTGGCGCTTGCCCTGACCGTAGGCGCGGGCGAATTTGATAGCGGCCTCGCAGCCCTCTGCCCCGCTGTTGCAAAAGAACACCTTGCCGGGAAAAGAACAGCGGATAATTTCCTTCGCCAACTTAGCCTGAGAGGGATGATAAAAGTTATTCGGGATATGGATCAGTTTACCGATCTGGTCGCGGACAGCCGCCATGACCTTAGGATGACAATGCCCGACGTTGTTCACGCCCCACCCTGGGAAGAAATCTAGATACTTTTTCCCCTCGATATCAATCAACGTCATCCCCTTGCCCTTAACAAAAATCGCCGGCGTGCGGAAATACGTCGAAAGGATATAGTTATCGTAAGCTTCGAAAATCTCTGTTTTTTGCATATTTTCTTGAGTAGCAAGATTCCAGTAACCTGTAACCAGTCCTTCGACTACGCTCAGGACTGGCCACTGGCCACTGGTTACTGGTTACTTTTTCACAATTTGCGTCCCGACACCTTTGTCCGTGAAGAACTCCAGCAAGAGCGCATGCTCGATATGGGCATCCACAATGTGCGCCTTCTTCACGCCGCCTAAAATGGCCTCGACACAGGACTTCACTTTAGGGATCATCCCGCCCTGAATAACCCTTTGCTCAATGAACTCAGAAACCTCTTTTAGCGTCAGCGTAGAAACAAGCGACTGGGGATCATTCATATCGCGCATAACGCCCTGAACATTCGTCAATAAAACCAGTTTTTCAGCCTGCAGGGAACCGGCGATCGCGCTGGCGACCTCGTCAGCGTTGATATTGTGCGGCTGTCTCTCAACCGAAATCCCCATTGGCGAGACAACCGTGATGTGCCCCTGCTTTAAATGCATCTCCAGGGCCTCTTTTTCAATACTCATAATGGTGCCCACGAACCCTAAATCTTTGGACGCCTTTTTCTTTTCCACGTAAACGATATTGGCATCGCCCTTTAACCCCGTGACATCGCCCTTCAAATCCCTAATCTCCTGAACGATGTGTTTATTCAGTTTATCCAATTCTTCGCTGACGATTTTCAAGGTCTCCCTGCCGGTAACGCGGATACCGTCATGAAACTCTGGATTTATTCCTGCCTCTTTAAGGCGATGGCTGATGTGCGGCCCCCCGCCGTGGACAAGGATCGTGCGGATCCCTACATAACTTAAAAAAATAATATCCTGGAAAATATTCTTCCGAATCGCCGCATCCTCCAAAATACTGCCGCCGTATTTAATGACAAAAACCTTGCGGCGGAAGGCATGGATATAGGGAATCGCCTCGACAAGGACACCAGCTTTTTTAATTATATTCTCCATTGATCTTCACGTAAGCGTAGGACAGATCCGACGTATAAACGACCGCCTTAGCCTTGCCGAGATTCAAATCCGCGGTTATCACGATGTCTTTCTTTGCAAAATCGCTGAATTTAACTTTTAAATTATCTTCCGTGAGCCTCGCTATGCCTAAAGAGCCGATAGCGGCCGCCACCCGCCCCCAATTCGGGTTACTGCCAAAAGCCGCTGTCTTGACCAGATTGGAATTGGCAACGGCCAGGCCAGCCGTCCTTGCCTGATGGCCGTCTTTAGCGCCAATCACATGGATCTCTATAAACTTGGTTGCCCCCTCACCGTCCAGGACAATTTTCTTGGCTAAATCAAGACAAACATAATTAAGGGCCTCGCAAAATGCATGAAAATCCCTGCCTTTTTTTGTAATCGTTTTATTCTGGGCAAGGCCGTTAGCCATAACAATCCCCATGTCATTGGTGCTCATGCAGCCGTCCACACTGATGCAGTTAAACGATTCATCCGCGGCCTCTTTCAAGGCCATCTTAAGCATAGAGGCCTCAATCGCCGCGTCGGTGGTTACAAAGGCGAGCATCGTGGCCATATCCGGGGCAATCATCCCTGAGCCTTTCGCGCACCCTCCTAACGTTACCTGGCGGCTCCCTAACGTTACGCGCACGGCAACGGATTTTGTCTTTAAATCCGTGGTCAAAATCGCTTGCTCGGCCTTGTGCGATCCCTGCGCGCTTAACCCCTCAACAAGCCCCTCAGCGGCCCTGCGGATTTTCTGAAACGGCAGGGGACGCCCGATGATACCCGTCGAGGAAACAATCACATATTCTTTAGGGATATTCAACAACTCTCCTATAAGCTCGGTTGTCTGCTCGGCATAAACAAAGCCGAACTTCCCCGTAAAACAATTCGCATTCCCGCTGTTGACGATGACGGCCTGCGTCTTATTTTGGCGGATATGCCGCTCGCTCACAATCAAAGGAGCCGCCTTGACGGAATTTTTCGTAAAAACAGCCGCGCTGACCGCCGGGATATCGCTTACAATAAGCGCCAAGTCGAGTTTCCCGGAACGCTTAATCCCTGAGGCAACACCGTTAGCCCGAAATCCCTTGGGGGCTGTAACTCCGCCACTTTCTAGAATTTTCATAATTATCCTGGTACTTCGTCGTTCGTACTTAATACTAAACCAATCCTTCTTCTTCCTTGAAACCATACATAATATTCATGTTCTGGACAGCCTGGCCGGAGGCGCCTTTCATCAGATTATCAATCACGCTTGTGACAACGAGCAATTTTGCATCCGGACTTGTCTGAAGGCCGATATCGCAGTAGTTCGAGCCCGTCACCTGATTTAATTCGGGCTGGTCTCCTGCTTTTCGCACACGGACAAAAGGCTCTGTCTTGTAAAAACGCTGGTAGATTTTTTGTACCTCTGCCGGTGGCAGCTTTGTCTTAAGGCGCACATAAATCGTCTCCAAAATCCCCCGGTTCAAAGGCAGTAAATGGGGGACAAAATCAACCGTCCATTTCCTGCCGGATATTTTCGACAGATAAAGCTCCATCTCAGGCGTATGCTGATGGTTCATGACCTTATACGCCTTAAAATTCTCGTTGACCTCAGAGAAACTGAACTGCAGTTTCGCCTTACGGCCGGCGCCCGTTGTGCCGGATTTAGCATCAATAATGATAGACTCGACCAGACCTGTAGAGGTAACAAGAAGCGGCGCCAAGCCCAGCAATGCCGCGGTTGGATAACAGCCGGGATTGGCGATAAGCTTCGCCTTCTTGATGTCCTCACGATAAAATTCCGGCAATCCATAAATAGCCCTTATCAAATTTCTCTTGTCCTTATGTGTGGCCCCATACCACTTTTTATACTGCCGGGGGCTGTGCAGGCGGTAATCCCCGCTTAAGTCAATCACGCGCTTTTGGGCGCTAAGCAGTTGAGGCGTTATTTCCATCGAGACCGTATGCGGCACAGCCAGGAAAACCACATCGCATAATTGAATGGCTTTCTCTGCGTTAAACGGCTGGCACACCAAAGGGGTTTGGCCGGCCAATTTCGGCCAGATTTCATCAACCTTGCCTTGAGTATTATTGGCGCTCACATACGAGACCCGTACCTGAGGGTGCCTCAATAAAAGCTCAAGGGCAATCCCCCCGGAATAACCGCTGATACCGACAATCCCCGCATTCACCATAATATTCCTATCTTTCTTTCGTATCTTAAGTTAAGAATCTTCGTCGTGAATTTCAAGAGAATGTATATTAAAATAAAAAACCTATCTCGTCAACGTTTTTATGAAGGCAAGATAGGTTTCCCATCGTATCCAAATTGTCTTTAAGAGATTAACGCTTAACCCACTGAAACTTCTTACGCGCCCCCTTCTGCCCCGGTTTCTTTCTCTCTTTCATTCTGGGGTCTCTGCTTAGAAAATCCGATTTCTTTAAGACCGTTTTCGTCTCCGGATCGCATAAAGACAAGGCACGGGCCAACCCTAACCGAAGGGCGCCGGCCTGGCCGGATGTCCCGCCGCCGGTGACCTTAACATCCACGTCGAACTTGCCTAATGTATTTGTCGCCTTAAGGGGCTCCAGGATAGTCAGTCTGTCCGTCTCCCTTGAGAAATACTCATCAAACGGACATTTATTCACTCTAATTGCCCCTGTCCCGGGAATAAGCTGGACACGGGCAACCGAGGTCTTTCGCCGTCCTGTAGCACTGTATTTTACGACTTCAACCATTTTAACTTTCTCCAATATCAAATTTCAATAGCCACCGGTTTCTGCGCCTGATGGGGATGCTGATCCCCGGCGTAAATCTTTAATTTTCTCCTCACGCTGTACCCCAAGGGCCCCCGGGGGATCATCCGGGTAATGGCCAGACGCAATACCTGCGTGGGTGCATTTTTAAGCATCTTCTCAAGCGTAACGGTCTTTCGCCCCGAATGATAGCCGCTGTATTTCTGATATTCCTTGCGCTGCAGTTTTCTCCCTGTCACCTTAATCTTATCGGCGTTGATAATGATAACCTGATCACCCGTATCGACATGAGGAGTATAAATCGATTTGTTCTTGCCACGCAAACAAGAGGCAACCTTTGTGGCAATCCTCCCTAGGATCTTATCTTTAGCATCGATAAGATAACACTTGCGCTGGACGTCGCCAGCCTTGGCCATATATGTCTTTTGTGCCATGGATCCTTCCCCTTAAGACGGCAAAAACCGCCGCCCTTAAGAAATGTCGGAACTCCGTCTGATGGATACGGAAGTATAACATTTCCTTGCAAGATGTCAACAATTTTTTCCGTCTCGGCATTCCTAAGGAACGAAATGAGAGGACAACGCCCCGCAGGCCAGGATGGATTCTTTAAATTAAAGGAAGGTAAGAACGCGGTTATTCATCTCCTTGACGTCAATTTTAGCGCTCGGCCTGCAAAGATAATATCCTTGTCCTGCATCAACGCCGAGACCCATGACGATTTTCAAGTCTTCTTTGTTCTCAATCCCTTCAGCGATAGACAGAATATTGTTTTCTTGGCAAAACGCCACAATAAACTTAATAATGCTTCTTTTAAAAGGATCTTTGTTCAATTCATTGACAATATGCCGGTCAATTTTGACCACCTCGGGCTTAATCTCCACAATGGACTCCAGACTCGCATATCCTCCGCCGACATCATCCACGGCAAATTTAAAGCCATGCTCGCGGAAACAGCGCAGATATTCGTAGAATACCTTAAAGTCGGAAATAGCGGAGCGTTCGGTGATCTCCAATATCACATTGCCCACATTAAAAGAACTCTTTTCAAATAAAGTCTTGATCGCGGAAAATTGGGGGCCTTCTACCAGATAGGGACTGCAATTTAAGAATAACTTTTCCTCTTTCAGAAAAGACGAGGCACATTCAACAGCCTTTTTCCAAGAGAGCATCTCTAGGTCATGATAAAACCCGTAATGGATAGCCGCCTTAAAAAGCAAATCCGGACTCGAGAGCATAGTGTTGGTTTTTGGCCGCCCCAAGGCCTCGAAACCAAACAACTTGAACGGCTTCAAGAGAAAGATGGGCTGAAAAAACGGGTCGATGAGCCCCTCATCGATAATCCTTCTGATTTCGCAGATGACCGCTTTCTCTCCATTGACGAAGAGTCTGCCGTTTCTTAAGATTGGGCCTCTGCGCATCACGGCTTCCATACGCGCCACCAATTCTTCATATTCGAAAGGTTTAGTGAGGTAATCATCGGCGCCGAGATACAAAGCCTCCACGATATCCCCTGAAAGGAGTTTGGCGCTGAGAATGATGATGGGGATTTGCTTGGTGATCTGGTCATCTTTGAGTCTGCGGCAAACTTCAAAACCGCCTTTATCAGGCAGGATAAGGTCCAATAAAATAAGATCTGTTGTATCTGTAATTTTGTCAAAGGCTTCTTTGCCCGAGCGGGCGATACGCACTTCATACCCGCGGGTCTCAAGAAGCATGGTGAGCATTTGTGTCGCGGAAGGATCATCATCGACAAGCAGGATACTCTTGCGACTGTTCACTTTTTCTATCATTCCCATCCTTCCTAAAAAGAGACTATAGACTCAGCCGTTTCTTATTCTAAGCCAAAAACGATCCACTTTTAGTATACCTCATAATTAAATCCATAGCGAGGAAAGGTTAATGGAAAAGACAAAATTTAAGAAATTTTGTTTAATTCGAAAGGCTATTTATATCAAAGAGTTAAGCAGGCTGCACATCTTGCAGACGAAAGCGTTTTCAATTTTAAGGCCGTTGAGGCACCCGCTTAACTCATTTGCACTTTCTTAGGCAGGCAAACGTAGTTTACCATGACTTGGGGGATTTTGCAAGGACTGGACTGGAGGAGTGTCATTTACGAATTAAAAGTAGACACTTTTAGACGAATTTTTGATTCAAAAGTAGACACCTTAAATGAGCCCCCAATAGGCCATACTTGGAAGAAAAAGGAGATTCCAGGATGGCCACTCAAATCCACAAAAAGTTTACCAATGAACAGGTCAAAGAGCTTTTACAGAAATACCTTAACAAAGGGATCGAACGAAAATATGTTGAACAAATCCTCGGCATCAAAAAAGCCATGTTCTTCCGGCTCCTTCAGTCTTACCGAAGCAATCCTGAGACATTCTCCGTCGAGTATAAACGGTCGGGCGCGGCAAAACGTATAGCGCCTGAGGTCAAAAATAATATCATCAAAGAACTTACCATAGACAAAAAGGCCATCCAGAACAAAGACATTCCGCTTTACCGGTACAACTATAGTTACATCCAAAGACAGCTGGAAGAAAAACACGGACAATCAGCCGCCGTATCAACCATCATTCAATACGCCAAAGACAATGGATTTTATTTACCCAAACGCTCTAAGCCTAAAGCCCATGACCGGGAGGTTCTAACCACCCATGC
>MHGQ01000058.1 GCA_001805645.1 Omnitrophica WOR_2 bacterium RIFCSPHIGHO2_02_FULL_50_17
CGAAGAGTGGTTGAATCTTCTGCGGCAATATGCGGCGGATGAAATCAGCTCCAAAGAATACGTGGAAAACGCGCTGAAGCTCATTACCCGCCACAAAGAAAACCTTAAAATTAAACTGAGCCTGTTAAGAAACGAGAAAAAATAGTGACGCTCCCCCGACTTCAAGTCGGGGGCTTCTTTCCATTCGTCGCTCCGACGCTCCTTCGGAGGTCGGCACTCCGACCCATCCCGACGTAACGTCGGGACTGGCGTCGGAGTAATGCCCCCCGATGCCCCGTCCCCTTTCGCATTTTGCAGTCTCCCTGGAAGTTAGTTCGCAAAACCACGAATAAATAAGAACCCGGAAGAAGCCGTATTTCATCTTGCCGCAAGAAGGGTGAGTCTGTATAATAAACACCTATGGTCAAAGGCGCGCGGGTTGTTAGGCTGGGATTTGTGATTTTGGTTTTGACGGCGGGTTATGGGTGGCCCCAGGAAGATATCCTGAAGGGCGATGAGCCGGCTGAGGAGGCATTCTTTACTCCGCCGACGGAGGCGGCCGAGGAGGAGAGCGGTTATCAAGGATTTGCTGTCATTAAGGAACGTATCCAGGTCCTGCTTAAGGAGAATCAGGCGCTGGAGGCAGAATATGCGCAGTTAAAGAAAGAGTTTCTGGAGGTTCAGGATACGGCGGAGAGCTATAAAGAAGAGATCGCGGTCATTGAGGAGGAGCTGAAACAAACTGAAGGTACAGATAATCCGACAGAAATCGAAGATTCTCCCTCGCTTTACGCTCGGGATGGTGAGCATAGAGCGAACCATGCGAAGCAAGAGGCGGGGACGGATATCAAGGAGCCGCCGGACATCGGACAAATCAAAGATTTGCGGCAATTGCAGTTATACGATTTATATTATCAGAAGAAAGAGCTGGAATTAGAGCTTCAGGAAAACCAGGCGTCTTCTCAGCCGGGGCAAGAGCCAGGCGATGCTCAAACAGCGGTCCTCAGAGATGAGCTCGAGCGCAATCTGGAAAAGGAAAAAGAATTGACTCGCCAGGCCGCTGAGCTCCAGCAGAAAGCGGCCTCTTATCCCGAAGAGATTGAGCAATTCAAGCGGGAGAATGCGGAGCTTGAGGATCAAGTCAATGCCCTGAGAAGAAGAGATCCTCGGCGCAGTGAAAAGACGGCGCAGGGGACAACGGATTCCCAGGACAGGGAAAAGGCGCTGGAGGAGACGGCCCGTATCGACGAGGAGAATCGGCAGCTCAGGGCCCGTATATTTATGCTCAGGCAAGGCATGGGATCGCCTAAAGAATAGATTTTTTGAAAGGAGACGCTTTTATGGATGAAATACTGGAAATTTTATCTAAGGATGCCCGGATCAGCGCCGGGGAGATTGCGAAATTAACCGGGAAAACCGAGGACTTTGTCAAAAAGGCCGTTAAAAAATATGAAAAAAACGGGATAATCGTCAAATATAAGACGATCATCAACCATGACCTCGTCAATACCACCGGCTCTTTTGTCCGCGCCCTGATTGAGGTGAACATCACTCCCCAGAAGGACGTCGGGTTTGATTCTATCGCCGAGCGGATTTACAGCTTCCCCGAAGTGACAAGCTGTTATCTTCTCTCGGGGGCCTACGACCTTTTGCTGGTGGTGGAGGGAGAGAATATCCATACCGTGGCGAACTTTGTCGCCTCCAAGCTCTCGCCGATGGAGAATGTCCGCGGCACCACGACCCATTTTTTGCTCAAAAAATACAAGGAGGACGGGCAGATTTTTAAGAAACAGCCTGGAGGAAAACGGCTGAATATTTCCTATTAATTAAATCATGACCATGGAAATTTCCAAAAAAGTTGAACAGCTGGCGCCGTCGGGGATCCGGGCGTTTTTTGACCTGGTCCTGGGGATGAAAGACGTGATTTCTCTCGGGGTCGGGGAGCCGGACTTTGTCACCCCCTGGCATATCCGGGAGAAGGCGATTTTTTCACTGGAAGAGGGATTCACGTCTTATACCTCCAATAAGGGGATGCTGGAGTTGAGAAGGCAGATTGCTCATTTCCTGGGGCACCGCTACGGCATGACGTATGACCCCGAAGAGGAAATCCTTGTTACCGTCGGGGTAAGCGAGGGGCTGGATTTGGCCATGCGGGCGATATTGAATCCCGGCGATAAAGTGCTTATTCCAGAGCCCAGCTATGTCTCTTATCGCCCGGTTGTGGAATTGGCCGGCGGCACGCCCGTCATCCTAACGACGACACTTGAGAACGGCTTCAAGTTAACGCCCTCCCAGATTGAGAAGGCCTGCCATAAGGGAGTGAAGGCCATGATGATCAATTATCCCTGCAACCCCACCGGGGCCTCTTACACCAAAGAGGAGCTGCAGGCAATCGCCCGGGCGGCCCAAAGGCATAACCTTTTTGTCATCAGCGACGAGGTCTATGACGAATTAACCTATGATTTTCCCCATACGCCTTTGGCCTCTCTGCGGGGGATGAAGGACCATGTGCTTTATTTTAACGGTTTCTCCAAGGCCTATGCCATGACGGGATTCCGTATCGGCTGGGTCTGCGGCCCGGCGAAGGTGGTCGCGGCGATGACGAAGATTCATCAATATACGATGCTGTGCGCCCCCATTACGGGGCAGATGGCCGCCGAGGAGGCTCTCAAGAACGGCTTTAAGAGCGTCCAGGAGATGAAAAAAGAATACAACCGCCGGCGCAGGTATATCGTGGGCGCCCTGAATGAGATCGGACTGGACTGCCACATGCCGCAGGGGGCTTTTTATGTGTTCCCTTCCATTGGGCGGACAGGGGAAACCTCGATGGCCTTTGCCCAGAATCTTCTTAAAAAGAAAAAAGTGGCCCTTGTCCCCGGCGGGGCCTTTGGGGCGGCAGGGGAAGGGTATGTGCGGATTTCGTACGCCTCCAGTTATGAAAATCTCAAAGAGGCCGTCGGGCGTATAAAGGATTATTTGAAACGATAGGCATGGCTAAAGGACAGGACACCAATCATTCGGATTTTGAAATTCAGTTTTACGAAGGACTTCTCAAGAAGAAGCCGGACTTCGTCGAGGCCTTAAGCGTCCTGGGGGACTTATACACCAGGAAAGGTTTTTACGCACAAGGGATGGAAATTGACCAGAGACTGTCCCGCCTCAAGCCTCAGGACCCCATCGTCCTGTATAATCTTGCCTGCAGCTATTCCCTCCTTAAGGATATGGACAAGGCCATTAAGACGATTCAGCAGGCCATCGCCTACGGTTATGATGATTTTCATCATCTGGAACAGGACAGCGACCTGGATAACCTGCGCCATGACAGCCGGTTCCAAGAATACTTTTTGAAGGTCAAGGACAAAAAGGCAAAACAGCCGTAGTAGGGCGGCAGACAACCTTTCGTCTCCATTTTTCCTGCCCCGCCTACGGCGGGGCCTGCCGTGAATCAAAAGGCCTGCCTGCCGCGCCGTATGCGGCGCGGCAAGGGTCAAGCCGCAAGGCAGTTTGAACAATCCGAATCTTATGATGATAGGGGATAAAAAAGAAAAGATCAGTTTTGCCGACAAGCGGAAATATATCCGGCTGAGAAGCATTTTCCCCGTGGAATTTCGGGTGGTCCTCCCAGAAGGGGGAGAGGGGGGCGGCTTTCCTTCGCCGTGGCAGCAGGGCTACACCTGCAATGTCAGCGAAGGCGGGATTTGTTTGGAAACGGTCATTTTTAATGAGGCGATGATTGAACAGTTTCGCCGGTCCGATGCGGTTTGGGAGCTTCAGATCCGCATCCCTTTAAGGCACTCGCCTATTTCAGCTCAGGCGCGACTCGCCTGGGTTCGAAAGGTGGGCGGGGGGCGCGCGCCGCGCTATCTGATAGGCCTGACATTTTGTGCGATTGTCCATTCGGATTGCGATCGCATGCTCAGCCAGGCGCGGTGGTTCAGCATCTCGACGCGGACGGCGGTTGCCGCGGCCACGGTTTTGCTTTTGGGAGTTATGATCAGCGGTTTCTACGCTTATCAATTGCGCACGGCCAACGAGAGATTGGTGGATAATCTGGCGCGCCTGGAAGAGGAAGAGACACGGATGCGCCGGATGCTTGAGGAAATCGGTTTGGAGAAGAAAATGCTGGCCGCCGAGGGGCAATCCGGCAATGAATATGAACAATTGGTGCGCCGGGAAAATCGCATCGCGGACAGGCTGCGGCTGTTGGAGCGGCAAAAGAGCGGCATGGAAGAGGTTATCTTGGAAAAGATGCATGAATGGCTGAAGAATCATCAAAATCCTCTGACGGGATTAATCCTCAGTTTCGAGGGGGAGGGGGGCGTTGTCAAGGACTGGGCATTTATCTACGACCAGGCCCTGGCGGCGAATGTCTTTCTGCTTTTTCATAACGAGCGGGATGCGCGGCGCATTTTAAACTTCTTCAAGCAAAAGACCGTTGAGGATTTTCAGGGATTTTCCAATGCGTATTACTATGACTCCGGCGATGTGGCCGAGCACACCGTCCACTGCGGACCCAACATCTGGGTAGGCGTTGCCATTATGCAGTATACGAAGAAGACAGGCGACGATTATTATCTGCCGGTGGCGCGCAAGATCGCCGACTGGCTCTTGTCCGTCCAGGAGAAGGACCCGGCAGGGGGCTTAAAGGGAGGGCCGTCGTTTTCCTGGTTTGCGACCGAACATAACCTGGACGCCTATGCCTTTTTCGGCATGATGCACACACTTACAGGTGAGGAAAAATACAAAACTGCCCAGAAGAGGGTTTTATCATGGCTGAAGACTTATGCCCTGGTGCCGCACGGCAAAGATTACGCCTCCCCGCCTATCAACCGCGGCCGCGGGGACGCCACGATCGCAACCGACACCTTTGCCTGGTCTTTGGCGGCCCTTTCGCCGGCGAGACTGCGCCGCCTGGGCATGGATCCGCAAGAGATTATGAATTTTGCCGAGGAGCATTGCGCCGTCCAGGTGTCTTTCCGTCGTCCCAGCGGCGTTGTGGTGGAGGTGAAGGGATTTGACTTTGCCAAATCTATTCATATGCCGCGCGGAGGGATGGTCTCTCCCGAATGGACATCGCAGATGATTGTCTCGTATCAGATATTAAGCGAATACTTCTCGAAGAGGAAGCGGTCTATCAAGGCCGATTATTATGCGCAGAAAGCCGGGATGTATCTTCATGAGCTTAATAAATTGATTATCTCCAGCCCGTCGGCCAAAGGCCAGGGCGAGGGGTGTCTGCCGTATGCGACGCTGGAAGATGCCGACACCGGCCACGGCTGGCATACGCCTCTGGGGACGAACACGTGTTCGATTGCCGGCACGGCCTACATGATTATGGCGATGAAGCAATTCAATCCCTTGAGGCTGGAAGGAAAAGTGTTGGGGAGATAGCGATGCACCGGCAGGCAGTTTTAATCCTTGTTTTTATTGTGCTGTTAACATTTGGGAATTCTCTTTCCCATGATTTTGTCGGCGACGATTATGTGGTCATCGTCGATAATTCTTTTTATGCCTCCTGGGCCAATTTCCCGAAGCTGTTTAGCCGCGCCTCCATTACCGAATCAGACGATGTCTTTAATAAAAAAGAATATTTTCATACGGGTTCGACTGCCTACAGGCCCGTCCTCTCCGCCTCTTTTTTTGTAGATTACGGGCTCTGGCAGCGCAACCCTTTAGGGTATCACCTTCATAACGTGCTGCTTCATACGGCCAATGCCCTGCTGGTTTATTTTACGGTATTTTCGATTCTGCAAAACGCGTCTCTTTCTTTATGGAGTGCGGTTTTATTTGCCGTGCATCCTCTTCAGACAGAGGCGGTCTGCGCTATCGGTTACCGGGCCGACAGCCTGGCCTGCTTTTTTCTTTTGGCGGCGTTTTTAAGCTATATAAAAATCCCTGAGTGTCAGGGCGCCAGGCGGGGGATCCTCATTTTATGTTCCCATGCGGCCTTTGGGCTGGCCGCCTTCGCCAAGGAGTCGGCCGTCGTCTTTGTCGCCTTGTTGATGGCCTTTGACGGACTTATCCGGGGAGAAAGAACAAGGGATATTTTAAGGGGGGCAGGGGGCCGTTATGCAGGGTTTGTGCTGATTTCGGTTTTTTATCTGTATGTCTATTTTTATGTGTTCCGCAACTCAACGCTGGATAATGCGCGTCTTCTGGGAGGCACATGGGTAACGCACGCCGTTACGGTGGTTCAGATATTTGCCCGTTATCTGACAGCGTTCCTTCTGCCTTTTTCGGTTAAGACTCTTCCGCCCCTTTATGCCCCGCCGATAGAAAATTACGGGGGCTGCGGGACATGGCTTTCCCTCTTGGCCTGCGGGTTGTTTGTTTTCGTCCTGAGGAGGGCCTGCCGCCGGCAGAAAACCATCGCCTTTTTTTTATTATGGTTTTTAATCAGCTTTATGCCTGTGTCGAATATTATCCCTTTGGTGAATCCGATGGCCTATCGTTTTATGTATCTGCCGTCGGTGGGATTTCTGACGGCCTTAGGGATCGGGCTGGATAAAGCCGGCGCCTTTTTGGATCGTCTCTTTCGAGATGTCCGTTTGGGCAGGATGATGAAGGGGGGATGGGCGGTTTTGTGTATGGCGATGACGTTTTCTTTGAATGCGGCATGGAAAAATAACTTTGTTATGGCATCTTTCATGGTCAGGGATTTCCCTAATCATCCCCACGGCTATCTTCATCTCGGCACGGAATATTTCAGAAGGGGGGCAGTGGACCGGGCCGCAGAGGTTTTGCAGAAAGGGTTCGAGAAGGGATTGAATGACCCTTCCGCTTATTATTTCATGGGTTTGTGTTATAGGAATGATTTTGAGCGCGCCAAACCCTATTATGAAAAAAGCATTCGATTGTTTCCATTCTATGCTTTATCTTATGTCGGGATGGGAAGGATTTATGTTCTTCAGCAGAATTATCAAGAGGCCATTCCTTATTTGGAGAGGGCATTGGAGCTGGTTCCGTCGTATTCCGCTTATGGTTATCTCATCCAAAGTTATCTCCACTTAAACCGCGGCGAAGAGGCAAGGGCGGCCTATGAAAAGGCCGAGAAGGCATTGACGGCCGGCCCTCAGCTGGATTCTTTAAAAAAATTTATTAAGGAAGGGAAAGACCTCCAAGCGCCCGTCGACATAGGGATTTAATCGGGCAGGGGGTCCCCTCCCTGTTTCATTATGCATAAAAAAGCCCTTTTCATTTTAGCCGCGGTTTCCCTTTTAACTTTTGGGAATTCCCTGTTTAACGGTTTCCTTGGGGACGATCATATGGTGATTGTCGACAACGCCTTTTATACCTCCTGGCGGAATTTTCCCTTGTTGTTTGCGCCGGCTTATGTTACACAACCCGACGAGGTGTTTAACGCTTCCAAGCTGATGCATACCGGCTCGGTGGCCTATCGGCCGGTTCTCTCGACAACCTTTTTTGTGGATTATGGGCTTTGGCGGCGGAATCCGTTCGGCTATCATCTGCACAATTTATTATTACACGCTGCCAACAGCGTGCTTGTCTACTTCATAGTTTTTTTTATTGTCTCCCACCCGCCCGCCGCCTTGTTGAGCGCCATTTTGTTTAGCGTGCATCCCTTGAAGTCGGAGGCTGTCTGCGCTATCGGTTATCGCGCGGATGCTTTGGCAAGCCTTTTCCTTTTGTCCGCCTTTTTAAGTTATATCCGGCTTCCCGCGTCGAGAGGGTTTAAGAAAGTTTGTCTGAGTGTCTTCTCCCACGTCTTTTTCTTTCTTGCGGTGTTTTCCAAGGAATCGGCGATTGGCTTTGTCGCCTTACTCATCGCCTATGAGGGGCTCATCCGAGGCCAGAAGGGACGGGAGGTTTTACGGCATGGGATAGGCAAAAACATCGGCTATGTTGTTATTACTCTTTTCTATGTGTTCGTTTATGTGTATGTATTTCAGAATTCCACGTTAAGAAACATCAGTCCTCTGGGAGGAAGCTGGCTTGCCCATATCGCCATGATGTTTTATATTTTCAGTCAATATCTCACAGGTTTTCTTATCCCCTTTCAGGTCAGGGCCCTGCCGCCTCTTTTTGCGCCGGCCCTTGAACCTTATGGAATTTATAAGCTGGCATGGGCGGTTGTTGTGTTTATGGTATTTATCTGGCTTTTGGGGAGGTCGTGGAGACGCCATAAGGTTACGGCCTTTTTTCTTTTGTGGTTTTTAATCACGTATATCCCTGTTTCGAATCTTATTCCCCTTGTCAATCCCATGGCGTATCGATTTATGTATCTGCCTTCGGTGGGCCTTTTGGCCGCTTTCAGTATAGGGATGCAAAGATTAGGCGAACGGATTAGAGGTCTCCTGCCTCATATCGAGGGAGGGAGGATTTTAAAATCCGCAGGAATTATGTTTTGCATGATCATGGCAATCTCTTTGAATACGATGTGGAAAGATGATTTTGTTATGGCCTCCCATATGGTTAAAGATTTTCCCGATTCTCCGATGGGCTATCTGCATTTGGGCATGGTTTATTTCGTGAAAGGTGATGTTCATCGGGCCCAGGAAACCTTAGAGCAGGGATTGCGAAAAGGATTGGATGACCCGCGAGGTTACTATCATATGGGATTATGCCTCTTAAACGATTTTGAGCGCGCCAAACCCTATTTTGAAAAAAGTATTCGCACATTCCCGTATTTTGCTCTATCGTATGTTGGTTTGGGGAGGATTTATATCCTGGAGGGATCTTATGAAGAGGCCATCCCTTATTTGCAAAGGGCCGTCGAATTGAGGCCTTCTTATCCGGCGTACGGTTATTTGGTTCAGGGGTATACCCGATTGGGGCGGCTGCAGGATGCCCATCGGGTCTTTGAGGAGGCCCAAAGAGCGTTGACACATCAGAGATATATCGATTCACTCCAAAGGCTTGTTGAAGAACGTGATCAATTCAAGAAACCGGAAGATCTCGGGATTGAATGAATCATCCCTTGTTTCCTCCGGGGGAGGCCGGGGATGAAGTCCTATCGCGAAGAGCTTTGGTTTAATACCAGGGAGCGAAGGGGGTATATCAATATCACGGACCAGGTGCAGAAGGCCGTTGACAAAAGCGGGATTCAAGAGGGGCTTTGTCTTGTGAATGCCATGCATATCACGGCCAGCGTCTATATCAATGACGACGAAAGCGGTCTGATCGGCGATTACGACAAGTGGCTGGAGGGTCTCGCTCCGCATGCGCCCGTCGAGCAATACCGCCATAATGATACCGGCGAAGACAATGCGGACGCCCATATGAAACGCCAGATTATGGGAAGGGAAGCGGTGGCGGCGGTCACCGGCGGCAGACTGGATTTTGGGCCGTGGGAGCAGATTTTTTACGGCGAGTTCGACGGCCGACGGAAAAAAAGGGTGTTAATTAAAATTATTGGAGAATAATGTGAGCCTCATTGTTTTAGGTACGATCGCTTTGGACAATGTTAAAACCGCTTCGGGGGCGCGGCGCAACCTTTTGGGCGGGTCGGCCGCCCATTTTGCCATGAGCGCACGTTTGTTTACGAAGGTGCACCTTGTCGGCATCGTCGGACATGATTTTCCGCCGAGGCATATTCGGTTTTTGCGGCGTAAAGGCATTGACCTTACCTCGGTTGTTACGCATGACGGCAAATCGTTTCGCTGGGAAGGTGAGTATAAAAAAGGCGATTACAATAACGCCGTAACGCTGGCGACGGAACTGGGGGTTCTTCTTAATTATGTGCCGCGGATTGCCATGCACCAGCGGGACATTCCGAATTTATTTCTTGCCAATATCGACCCTGACGTGCAGATGCGGGTTTTGGATCTGATGGGCCGGCCGCGGCTGGTGGGCTTGGACAGCATGAATCTTTGGATCAAACACAAGCGGCGGCCGCTGCTGCGGCTGATGAAAAAGGCGGATCTCTTTGTCGCCAATGACGGAGAGGCGCGCGCCCTTGCCGGGGAAACCAACCTTATTAAGGCCGCTAAAGGCCTGCGCCGTCGGGGGCCGGAGTTGATTGTTATTAAGAAAGGCGAGCACGGCGTTTTATTTTATTGTGACCGCTTTATGTTTTCTTTCCCTGCGTATCCGGTGGAGCATGTGGTGGACCCCACCGGCGCCGGCGACACCTTTGCCGGCGGGCTGATGGGATATCTCAGCCAGGCGGCAAAAATGGATGAGAAGACATTGAAGACGGCCGTGATTTACGCGACGACCGTCGCCTCCTTTAATGTCCAGGGATTCGGCATGAGCCGGACGGCGCCGTTGACATTAACGAATGTTCACAAACGGATGAAACAGCTTATTCAATTTATCGCTCCGTAGGCGAGGCGTGCATGCTTGCAGAAAATGTGATTGATGGGATTGGGCTTGTGGCAGCGGTGGTTCTTCCTTTTTTTAATATTCCGCTTATTCTTAAAATTGTCAGGAGAGGGTCGTCGCAGGATATCAGCCTGTGCTGGGCTCTGGGGGTGTGGGTATGCATCCTTTTGATGGCGCCCTCCGGGTTTACTTCAGAAGATGCGGTTTGGCGGACGTTTAATTATATCAACATAACAATGTTTACGTGCGTGGTAGCTGTCACCTTAAAATATCGCCATGGCCGAAGAGAAAAGAACCCTTAAAGAGAATCGTTTGCGCTGCGGCGTCGTTACGATCGTGGGAAGGCCCAACACGGGCAAGTCGACGCTTTTAAACCGTATCTTGAAAGAGAAGGTGGCCATTGTCTCAAGGGTGCCGCAGACAACGCGCCATCAGATCCGCGGTATTTATAACGACGAGCGGGGGCAGATTATTTTTATCGATACGCCGGGACTGCATGTCGGCAGGGATCAGCTGGATAAATTTATGAACCAGGCCTCGGGGGCCACGCTGCACGAGGCCGATTGCGTCATTTATCTGGTGGACACCAGCCGACGCATCGGGGAAGAGGAAAACTATGCGGTGGATAAATTAAAATCCGTTCAGGCCCCGCTCATTTTGGCTCTTAATAAAGTGGATCTCAAAGGAGAATACCTCCCGGATTACATCTCGCTTTGGGAGAAGGCCAAGGGCCAATCGGTGAACGAGATGAAGAATTTTACGCTCCTTCCCCTCTCCAGCCAAGAAGGCATCAACGTCGAGAAGCTGATCGATATCCTTTTTGATTATCTTCCCGAAGGCCCGGCCCTTTATCCGGTGGATACCGTTTCCGACGTGCCGCAGAAGATGGTGATCGCCGACATCATCCGCGAAAAATTTTTTGAGCTTATGAAACAGGAGATTCCCCATGCGCTGGGGGTTATGATCGAAGAGATGCAGCCCCGGCGGCAGAAGGTCGTCTATATCAAGGCCTTGATTCTTGTGGAGCGCGAATCGCAGAAAGAGATCGTCATCGGCAAACAGGGCGCTGTCTTAAAAAATGTGGGCACCCTGGCCAGGGCCGAGCTGGAGGATCTCTTGGAGGCCAAGGTGTTCTTGGAATTGTATGTCAAGGTCCAGAAAGACTGGCGCGATAACGCCGCTTTCCTTAGGGAATCCGGCTATGAAGGCCGTTGACTCAGAGTCAGCCATGATTCGGCAGGGCGCAACTGTCGCAGAAATTCAGCGGATAGATAAAATCGCGATTGAAAAAATCGGGATTCCCTCTGTTGTCTTGATGGAAAATGCGGGGCGCGCCGTGGCCCGAGAGGTCCAAAGAGTCCTGAAGGGCAAGAGACGCCCGCGGGTGTGTGTCGTCTGCGGTCTGGGCAATAACGCCGGCGACGGCTTCGTGGCGGCCCGGTATCTTAGGAGTGTCGGCACGGGGACGAAGATTTTTCTTATTGGGGAAGGCCGGCAATTAAAAGACGACGCGGCGGTCAATTATCAGATTTTGAAAAAATGTAAATATCCGATCATCGAATGCAGGGGCACAAAATCTTGCGCCCCTGCCGAAACCATCGCGCACGATATTGCCCGGGCTGACATTGTGGTGGACGCCATTTTCGGCGTCGGACTTAATCGGCGGATTGAGGAGCCATTTCGCGGCGTCATGGAAATCATCAACCGCGAGGCAAAATATGTCGTTTCGGTGGATATCCCTTCGGGACTGGATGGGACAACGGGCAAGGTTTACGGCGTCGGCATCAAGGCGGATGTAACGGTCACGTTCAGTTTTGCCAAGAGGGGTTTCTTCTTTAAGGAGGGGCCGGCGCATACAGGCAGGATTGTCGTCGCGGATATCGGGATCCCCAAGAGATTGAAAGCGAGGGGCCTTCCTTAAATCAGGCGTATGGCCGTCACGAATGAAAATATCGATTGGGTTATTCGGATATTGCGAAGACAGGCGAGGCGTCTGCCGGATCCATCCGTGACGCTGGTCGGAAAGCGCTGGAAGAGTCCTTTTCTGGTATTGATTTCCTGCATCTTAAGTTTACGGACCAAAGACACAACAACGCTTCCGGCGGCACAACGGTTGTTTCATCTGGCGGATACGCCGCAGGACATGTTAAAATTAATTCCCAGGCAGATTGAGCGGGCGATATATCCGGTGGGTTTTTACAGGACCAAGGCGCGCACGATTCTTGGCATATGCCGGGATTTGACGGAAAAGTTTGACGGCCGGGTCCCTGCGGATTTGGATGCCTTGCTGACGATGAAAGGGGTCGGCCGTAAAACAGCGAATCTGGTTTTGGTCGAAGGGTTCGGCATTCCGGCGGTGTGCGTGGATACCCATGTGCACCGGATTTCCAATCGCTTGGGGTATGTCCGGACCAAGACGCCTCAGGAAACCGAAGTTGCCTTACGCCGGCGCCTCTCCCCCAGATACTGGATGGATTACAATGCCCTTTTGGTGACGTGGGGGCAGAATATCTGCAAACCGGTTTCTCCGTTATGTTCGCGCTGCGCCGTCCGGGAATTTTGCGGGAGAGTTGGGGTTAAAGTAAGCCGATGATTCTGACTTAAGTTTGAAAAACAGGGGCTGAATGCGATTATTCATTAATTTTTCAGAGCTTTTAGGCCAGGATGTGGTGGATGTCCATAACCGCCGCGTGGGGGCATTGCAGGATATTTCCATGCATTCCAATGATGAGGTGTTTCCGAGGGCGGGGTCTTTTATTGTCCGAAAGGGGTTTGGGCGCCCCTTGTACGCAGAGATTCCCCCCGGGGATGTGCAGGACATCACCGATAAGATCGAGCTGAAGATCGATAGACGCACAATTAAATTTCAGCGGCAGCTTTTGCCGTGCGAATTCTCGCTCTGCCGGCATATCCTGGATCAGCAGGTGGTGGATACCAACGATCAGAAAGTTGTCCGTGTCAATGACGTGCATCTTCTGCACGTGGACAATCAGTTGTATCTGGCCCATGTGGATGTGGGGTTAAGGGGTCTTATCCGCCGCTTGGGCTGGACGAGGTTTGTGGACGGATGCGTCCGTCTGTGCGCGCCCGACTCTTCCTATCTTCAGCAGGATGAGTTCATCTCCTGGAAGAACGTTCATGTCCTGGCCGCCGGGCGCACGACGAATGTGATCCGATCGGATGTGGCGCGCAAAAAACTGGCCAGAATACCGGCGGCCGAATTGGCCGACATCATGGAGGATTTGAATGTCTTTGAAAAATTATCGCTTTTTAAGACATTTAATGCCGATATGCAGAGAAGGATCTTCGCCGATATGACGCCGCAGGAAAAAGGGGAGCTTGCCGATCACCTGACGGACGAAGAGGCGGGAAGCCTCTTGGAGAATATCCCGGCCGATGAGGCCACGGATTTATTGCACAGTCTTTCCAAAGAAAAAGCGCTTCAGTTGATGCGTTACATGCATTCGGAAACCTCCAAGAAGCTGCGCCGCCTTCTGGGATTTGCCCAGGACTCTGCCGGCGGGTTGATGACGACGGAATATTTAAGCGTCGGCGAGGAGGCGCGGGTCAAAGATGCCGTCCAGAAACTCAAGGAGAACGCCGATTATCTGGGCAATATTTTTTTCGTCTACATAGTGGATCCGCAGAATCGTTTGGTCGGGATGACGTCTTTACGGCGGTTTATCAATGAGGACCCCGAGAGGCCGCTCCTTGAGACATGTTATCCCAAAGAGATTTTTGTGCGCACGGATGACGGCGTGGAGGAGGTCGCCCTTCTGTTGGAGAAATACAAGTTTTCTTCCATTCCTGTTCTTAGCGACGACGGCGTCCTCCAGGGGGTGATTACTATTGATGATATCCTGGAGGTGCTCATCTCCCTGGCCTGGAAGAAATATAAAGATCAATTATAGTTTTTAAAGGGGTATGCTGTCGATGGAAAATTTCTGGGGGAGAATAAAAAATTTAAAGCCAGTTAGAAATTTCCTGCTTTTTCTGGCGGTCATGGGGCCGGGGGTTATTACGGCCAATGTCGACAACGACGCCGGAGGGATTGCGACGTATTCTCTGGCCGGGGCCCACTTCGGCTATACGCTGTTGTGGTCTTTGGTGCCCATTACGGTGGCCCTGATCATTGTTCAGGAGATGTGCGCCCGGATGGCCGTTGCGACCGGCAAGGGACTGGCCGATCTTATCCGGGAAAATTACGGCGTGAAGGTGACGTTTTATCTGATGTTTATCCTTTTCTTCGTGAATCTGGCCAATGTGACGGCCGAATTCGCCGGTATCGCGGCGAGTCTTGAAATTTTTCATGTCAGCAAATTCATCTCCGTTCCGTTATCGGCTGTCTTTGTGTGGTTTCTCGTCGTCAAGGGGACATACAAATCCGTAGAGAAGATTTTTCTTTCCGCCTGTTTTTTTTACATTGCTTATGTGATTTCGGGCCTTCTCGCTAAACCCGATTGGCCTCAAGTCTTTCGGCAGATGGCGGCTCCGTCAGGGAATTGGAACCTGCCTTATACCGTCATGCTGGTGGGGCTGGTGGGGACAACCATCGCCCCCTGGATGCAGTTTTATCTTCAATCGTCCATTGTCGAAAAAGGCATAACAAGGGAGGAATACAAGCATATTCAGCTCGACGTTGTGGTCGGCTGCATCCTCGCCCCTGTCATCGCCTTTTTTATTGTGGTAGCGTGCGCGGCGACATTATTTCAGGCCGGCGTGCATGTGGAGTCCGCCCAAGATGCGGCGGTCGCCCTGCGGCCTTTGGCTGGTCCCTATGCCTCGTGGCTGTTTGCTTTCGGGCTTTTTAATGCCTCTATTTTTGCCGCCTCAGTCCTGCCTCTTTCCACGGCCTACGGCTTTTGCGAGGGGATGGGATGGGAGGCCGGCGTCAATAAACGGTTTGAAGAGGCCCCGCAGTTTTTTTCGCTCTACGCCTTTATGATTGTCGTCGGGGCCGGCGTTGTCCTTATCCCCCGTTTCCCGTTATTCAAGGTCATGTTCTTTTCCCAGGTCGGCAACGGCATTCTTCTTCCCTTTATTCTCATCTTTATGCTGAGGCTTATTAACGATTCGGATTTGATGGGGGCATTTACCAACCGCCGGGCGCTCAATATAATCACCTGGATAACGGTTTTAGTGATTATGGCGCTCACTTTATTGATGGTTGTCTTGACCTTCCTTTATCCTTTCGCCGTCTGATCTTCAGAATTTTTATTTTTGCTGGAAAAAATCTTAAAAAATTTCTTTAAAAATCTTGACATAGGGGAAGCGGTATGTTAAAAAAAATTAGTTTCAAGCTTTGTGATGGACAAAAAATAAAAAAATAAGGGGAATCGAAAAAATTGGAACATGTTGAATGGGGAGGCAAGGAACCTGAGGAAAGATGTGAGGTTCCTTTTTTTGTGCGCATGGGCAAAATCATCGGATTGACATACGACTTAAAGACGGACCGGATTCGGCGGGACAATGACCCTGTTGATATCAATGCGGAGTTTGATCAGCCCGCGACTATCGACAGGATCGCCCTGGCCTTGGAGCGGGGGGGGCATACGGTTAAGAGAATCGGCAATGTGCACAATCTCCTGGCGCAGATTGACAGCCTGGATGTGGATATGGTCTTTAATATCTGCGAGGGGGCGGGGGGACGCAATCGTGAATCTCAGGTGCCGGTACTGCTGGAGATGAAAGGCATTCCTTTTGTGGGATCCGACGGGTTAACCTTAGGGATAACTTTGGACAAGGCTGTAGCCAAGAAGATATTTCAGGCGGAAGGGATCCCGACGGCGCGTCATTTTGTGGCGAAAGACACGCGCCATCTGGAGCGGTTGAATACAATAGGTTTTCCGCTGATTGTGAAGACCTTGCATGAGGGGACATCCAAGGGGCTTTCTAAAAATTCCCGCGTGGAGGGTTGGGCGGGCTTAAAGCAGCAGGTTCATTTGATTAATACGGTCTATCATCAACCGGCCTTGGTGGAGGAATTTATCCGCGGCACGGAATTTACGGTGGTGGTTTTAGGCAACGATGCCCCTCAAGCCATGCCCGTTATTCAATATGGTATTAACGGAAACTTTCATTTAGGCGATGAGTTTTATACCTTCGAGAGCGTTTCTTTAAAGAATGTGCAGTATATCTGTCCGGCAAAAATTTCGGATCATTTGGCTAAAGAATTGCAGGAACTGGCGGTGCGCGTGTATCAATGCGTGGGGTGCCGTGATTTCGGACGGGTGGATTTCCGGGTGGATGAAGAGGGCAGCCCTTATGTCCTGGAAATCAATCCGCTGCCAAGCCTGGATCTGGAGGATACCTTCGGCAGTTTTCTTCATGTGATTGGCTCAAGCTATGATGTTGTCTTAAACAGGATTCTCAATTTCGCCTTAAGAAGGTATGGATTGCTTGATGTCAACGAGGCCAAAGAACTCGAAGAGACGGTCTCTTCCTAATGAACGGGGGTTAATCGGATGAATTCGATTGAAACAGTTCGCAAGGAAATCAAGGCTGCTGTGACGGAGGTGCATCCACCGGTTAAGTTAACGGCCAAAGAAAACCGCGTGATTAATTTCTTTAAAGACGCCACACCGTTTGACTGGGAGGACTGGCGCTGGCAGCTGCGTTACCGCATTACGACAAAGGATATATTAGAGAAGATTATTAATCTGACGCCTGCTGAAGAAAAGGGCATTGAAGGCTGCGGGAACAAATTGACCATGTCGATCCCCCCTTATTTTGCCAGCCTTATCGATCCGGATAATCCCAACTGCCCTATCCGCCGGCAATGCATCCCGCAGCAGTATGAATTAGAGACTTCTTCCGAGGAGATGGTGGATCCCTGCGCAGAAGAGAAACATTCTCCTGTGCATGGGCTCGTCCACCGGTATCCGGATCGCGTTTTGTTTCTGGTCAATGAGATGTGCGCGATGTATTGCCGTTACTGCACGCGTTCGCGCATGGTAGGGGACGGGCACCGCACCTTAAGCACTCATACCTATGAGGCGGCCTTCGAGTATATCCGTGCCCATAAAGAGATCCGTGATGTGTTAATCTCCGGCGGAGATCCGTTGACGCTGAGCGACCGGGTGCTGGAGCATATCATCAAGACCCTCAAATCCATTCCTCATGTGGAGTTTGTCCGTATCGGCACGAGGATTCCGGTGACCCTGCCGCAGCGCATCACCTTTGATTTAGTCAATATGCTCAAAAAATACAGCCCTATTTGGATGAGCATTCATTTCACTCACCCGAAGGAGATCACCAAAAGAGTGAAATTCGCCTGTGATTTGCTGGCCGACAGCGGTATTCCTTTGGGCAGCCAGACGGTTCTTCTGAAAGGTCTGAATGATAACGCCGCTACCATGAAGAAGCTGATGCATGAATTGCTTAAAATAAGGGTCAGGCCCTATTATATCTATCAGTGCGATCCCATCCTCGGGTCAAAACATTTTCGCACGCCGGTCTCTGTTGGTATCGAGATTATGGAGAAACTGCGCGGCCATACGACCGGTTATGCCGTTCCTACACTGGTGATTGACGCCCCCGGCGGCGGCGGAAAAATCCCCATCGGATCTCAGTATATCATCTCCCATGAGGAAAACCGTTACACCCTGCGTAATTACGCCGGCGGGCAGTTCGTTTATCATGACCCCGTCTGATTTAAGACTTTCCCCGGAATTTTCTCTTTAATCACAAGGCCTGAAGAATTCGTCAAATTATCCTTGCGGGGATAGTGCGTCTTTCGCCCGCTGCGTCTTCCGCCAGGAGAAAATCCATTGACATTTTTGGCTTATTGGGTTAAAAAGAAGCAAAATAAAGTATCCGTCCTGCGTTGAAGGGGGTAACCTGGATATTAAAAAAGTAAAACCTTCGCTGGAAGAAATATAAAAACCAGCGGAGGTTTTTTGTTTTCTATCAAACGAGACAAGGAGCGATGATGGACTATAAAAATCTCTCCGATGAGGGATTGCTGGATTTGCTTTACACGGAAGAAGACCGCCTGCCGCGGGAAGCGGTGGATGAGTTCATCCGCCGGGGTGACAAGATGGTGCCGTTTCTCTCGGAGATTGTCTCTGATCAGTTTAGCTGGACCGGGGACGTCCCGAAGTGGTGGGCGGTGGTCCACGCCGCGTATATTCTTGGCGCCATCGGGACGGAATCGGCGGTCATACCGCTTTTGCGCGCCCTGCGCTGGGCCGACGCCTTTGATTGTGACTGGGTTACGGAGAGTCTGCCCGCCATTTTCGGCAGGATGGGGCCCGCGGCGATCGCGCCCTTGAAGACAATGGCGGCGGATCAAACAAACGGATGTTTCGTCCGATC
>MHGQ01000059.1 GCA_001805645.1 Omnitrophica WOR_2 bacterium RIFCSPHIGHO2_02_FULL_50_17
GTCGACTCCAACAAGGCCTTCTCCTTCGGATAGCGGATGCCCTGCAGAAGATAAAAGTGCCCAATGAGCCCGGCGACACAACAGCCGGCATAACCGATGGTGATCGAAATTACATGAATCGCCAGCCAGAAGTTCGAATCCAGGACCGCCGCCAGCATCTGCATGGTGTCGCCTTCCGCGCTGAATTTCTCCGCGATCAAGAGAAAAACAAGCCCGCAGACGCTGGCGACAACATTGCCGAGCCACCTTTTATTGACCAGCTCAATGATGACACCTAAGACGACGCTGATAAAACTGACAAAAACAAACGTCTCAAAAAGATTCGTGACCGGCGGGCGGGCCATAATCATCATCCTTAAAACAAAGACGCAGCAATGGAAAACCAGCCCGGCGAGGATCACCCCCAAACTGAGCGGGCGCGCGAAGACCTTAGGGAAGAAAAACGACAATAAAAAGACCAAAAAGGCCAGGCCGTACAACAACTTGGCCCATAGAAAGAAGTCGGCTTTATTATAAAATAATTCCAGCGGTATCTTGTTGATAGCCTTCCCTTCTTTCCCGCCGACCCTCATGACGACGGAACTTTTCAAAGACCGCGCGGCCAAGTCGAAAGGAAGCTGTTCCCCGTTCCAATAATAAACCATCATGTCCCGGAGAAGTCCCACTTCCCGGCGGACGGCCTCATTAAAAAATTCCTTATCGATAGCGTCCTGCGGGCTTAACCAGGATTCCTGATCCCTCACGGATGTCGGCACGACATGAAAGGGGAGGTCACGATAAGACATCGACCACTGATAAAGATTCGTCATCAAGCGCAGGAAATCCTTATCCTGCCCTGACCATTGTTCACGGCCAATCTCGTGCAGTCGGCGGATCTTCCTCTGAAGGATCTCTGCTTTCGAAACGATATCGTAGAAACTAAATACCTCCTGCCGCGCGGGGAGATTCAGCTGACCAATAATCTCTTTATCCGTGATTTGAAATTCCGAGGAAGGAAAGGCAAAACTCAACGCCTCCGTATGCCGGACATACATCATCAGGTTCTGATACAGCCGCAGGACCTCCCGCTCGACAACGGAGCGATTCTTTTCCTCTATCTTATCGGCGAGACGAGCCAGCTCCTCCAGTTTTTCAAGGCCCGGCTCTAACTGCGAGAAACTATACCGGTGTTTGGGCTCCGGCTCAATCTTTAAGGCCGTTGCGGCCTCCGGATTGTTGATCAAAAAGACCTTGTCGTCATAAGTCAGGGCAGGGGCAAACAGAACCCTGCCCAGCCATTCCATCGCCGGTTTGCGTTGAAAAGAACTGCGGCCTGAAAACTGCAGAAGAAGGGCGCGGGCGTACGTATCCAGCGGTTTGATACGCCCCTCACTTAACACAGGGATCTCTTGAAATGCCTTTAACGAAACAGCCCTTTTAGGCTTGATCTTGGAATCCAGACGGCAGGTCGGCTGCGCGAAGGCCAGCGGGATCCCAATCGCAAGGAAACAAACCAAAAGAATGATCTTCTTGTACATAATGCGTATCGCTGCGGTTATCCGGAAACGTCTAGATTTAATGCTTTAACTTCGCCTTAAAAGCCGTTATCAACAGATGTACGGTCAATCCGGCGAAGGTGATAAAACTCGCCCAATACGGCAGGAGCCTTCCGGCATTGCGGACAACCGCCAGCGTCGAAGATTCCCTGCCGGCCTCATCAACTGAATACGACGATTGATACAGGGTGAAATTTTTATGTCTTAACGGTTGATTCATGGAAATCAGGACCTCGCGCGAGGCCCCGTCAGGCGTCATAACCTCAACGAGACTCTTGTAACTGCGCGCGATTTGGGTGTTCGGATGAAATTCCATCATAAAATCCTTTAACCGCACCACAAAAGGCAGGGGAAACTTTTGGCGCCGCAGATGGATATAATAAAGACTATCGCCCGTTCGGATTTCCGTCGGATTCGCTTCCCCCCCGTAAAGAAGGACGCGCACATCCTGCGGGCCGGCTCCCTTTACAAGAAAAATCCCGCCGGGGATATTCCTCTCCGGTTCTTTATAGAGAGAAACCGGCTTAAGGCTCCGAATACCGGAGGCGTTCAATACCGTTACGCCCTCCTGTCCTTCTCCGTAGGCCTCGCTGTTGGGGTGATAATCCACGACCCCGACGTAAAGACCGTATTCCGGAAAGTCCATCTTCTTTCCGGGTTGGAATTCCCGCGCGTCATAGGCCGCCACATTCCTCTCCTTTCCCTCACTGTGCCAGACGGCCAGCTCCCAGTCATGATAGGCGCTGGAGACATTCGCCCCTTCGCCTTCCATCAAAGTTATATTGGATTCCTGCGTCCCGTGGAACGTCACAAACGCCGCGACGAAGAAAAACAGAAGTCCAAAATGCGTGACAATAATCCCGGACTGAGCCCAGCGGTAGACAAGCCTGACCACGGCGGCACAGACAAGGTTAATAAACAAAATCCATAGGACAAGGCGGGCCCCGGGGAAAGGAATAAAACCCCCAAATGTGAAAAAAAAGGAATTGAAGAATCGCTCCTGGGCGAGGAAAAGCCCGTTTCGCGCCTGGTCGATGGTGCCCCACAAGGTCAGGATGAAAAGCAAGACCAGGCACACCAGCGTGATATTCATCGAGGCGCAAAATTTGATAACAGGATAACGCTGAAGTTTCTTGCGGAAATCGTTCATTTTTCGTTGAACCGGATGGACCGGCACAAGGATTCGAATTTGTCTTTATTCTTCAAAACAGCGCCGCGGCTGCCGGTCATCTTCACGAACACGGTCATATCCGGCAAAACGATAATGGCCGCCGCCATCGACGGGCTTTCAAGATCGTCTGTGGGCTGCAATGGGGTCAGATCGAGGATCGTCGCGTCGAAACCGTCTTGGGTCTTGATCTTTTCTTGCGCGGCGAGGAATTTTCCCATGGCCGGCGCCTCCGGCACGACGATGTTGACCTGCTGCATCCAGCGCGCCGCGTTGGACTCAAGCCCGCCGGCATCGCCGGCAAGCGAGATCAGCGCGCATTCCACGGGGTCACTGGTGTCCGCCGATCTGAAGGTCGCCAGACGCATGCCGCCCGCCCCTTGATCCTGCCAGCCTTGAGGTGTCTCCCACGATAAAGGCGGACGGGTGACTGACGCCTCGAGCATCTGCCGCGTCTGGTCGCCGGCGGCGCCCTGCGGCATGGACATGCCCATCGATTGCGGCGTGCCGCCCAGCCCCGCGTGAATCTCATCCATCGGCATATCACTTAAAAGGGCGTGCGGATCCCCCGCCGTCATCTGCGCCGGCCGCCTTTGGCGAGCCTCGCTGAAGGCGGCCGTCGCAGATGACGGCGGGGGATCCGCACGCCCTTTTAAGTGATATGCCGATGGATGAGATTCACGCGGGGCTGGGCGGCACGCCGCAA
>MHGQ01000060.1:0-20171 GCA_001805645.1 Omnitrophica WOR_2 bacterium RIFCSPHIGHO2_02_FULL_50_17
TAATCAAGTCGCATGGATATGGGGCGTATTCTATCCCTTTCCCTGATAAAACGCAAGCCCACTTTTAAAGGCTTTCAAAAAATCGAAAAATCTTACCTCAATACCTCTATTTACAGTCTATGAAATTGGTTTGTCCTGATCGCCTGTCCGAATACCGATAACACTATCAATTGTTGTCACAAATATTTTGCCGTCACCTTTTCGTCCTGTATGAGCCGACCTTTGAATAGTCTCCACGATTTTTGTACTTTGATCATCGTTACAGACAATTTCAATTTTCATTTTAGGCGTAAAATCAACAACGTAATCAACCGTGTGGTGAGGATAGCTTTCATCTTTTTCTTTTCCAAATCCTCTGGCTTCGATCACCGACATGCCGTGAATATGAATTGCCCTTAATGCATCCACAACTTTGTGCAGCATGAATGGTTGAATGTAAGCTTCTATCTTCTTCATAGGTTATTCCCTCCTTTTAGAATTCTACTTCTTCCTGCTCAAACCAGCCGTATAAAACTGGCAGAACCAGAAGCGTTAAAAGCGTTGATGTGATCAACCCGCCGATAACAACCACAGCGAGCGGTTTTTGAACCTCGGATCCCGGACCTGTGGCAAATAAAATGGGAACAAGCCCGAGGATGGCGACCGCCGCGGTCATGAGCACCGGTCTTAACCGGCGTTCACATCCGCTCGTAATGGCTTCATTCAAAGCAATGCCTTCACGTCTTAACTGATTGATATAAGAAACGAGCACAACGCCGTTTAATACGGCAACACCAAAAAGGGCTATAAAGCCGACGGATGCAGGCACACTCAAATACATCCTTGAAATGAACAAGGCCGCGATCCCGCCGATCAAAGCGAAAGGCAAATTGATAATAATCAAAATGGCTTGTTTGACAGAATTGAATGTCAAGTATAGCAGAAAAAATATGAGAGCAATCGTGATGGGAACAATGATCATCAACCGTTTCATGGCTCTTTGTTGATTTTCAAAAGCCCCACCCCATGTGATGTAATATCCGGCCGGTAATTTCAGTTTCTCTTTAAGCCTGGCCTGACTTTCAGCAACAAAACCGCCGATATCTCGTCCTCTCACATTGCATTCGATGACGATCCGTCGTTTACTGTCATCCCGGCTGATCTGAACCGGACCTTCCACCAAACGCACATCAGCCAATTGAGACAAAGGAACTTTTACCCCACGGGGTGAATTCACGAGGATATTTCCAATTGTTTCAATCGAGTTACGCTTATCTTCAGGAAATCTCAGAAGGACATCGAATCTTTTTTCGCCTTCAAAAACCTGCGTAGCGGCTTTTCCACCAATGGCTGTCTCAATAATTTCTTGAACATCCGCCACATTAATTCCATAACGGGCAATTTGCCGGCGGTTGATATTGATCTCGACATACGATTGGCCGGAGACCTGCTCCACCCGCAAGTCTTCGACTCCCTCGACCCTGGAAACAATTTTAGCGATTTCATCGGCCTTGTTTTTTAGAATATCCATATCATCGCCAAATAATTTGATGGCAATTTGCGACTTAACACCAGAAATGAGCTCATCAACGCGCAAAGCAATTGGCTGGCTAACATTAAGCCCGATCCCCGGAATCCTGATTAATGATTCACGGATTCTTTCAACCAATTCCTCTTTGCTCTTGGTTGTTTTCCATTCTTTGCGCGGCTTGAGAACAACGATGGGATCGCTTAAATTCGGCCCCATGGGGTCGGTCGCGATTTCCGCTGTTCCTATCTTTGAAACAACCTTTTCGACTTCAGGGAATTTCATCAATTCGCGTTGAACCAACTTTTCAATCTCGACGGATTCTTTAAGCGCGATGCTTGGCAGACGGATAATTTGCGGCGTTAAGCTGCCTTCATCCAAAATAGGAATAAACTCTGTTCCCAAAAACGGAAAAAGCGCAAGACTTGCGAAAAATAATCCAACAGTTATGACAACCACAAAAATTTTCTTCTTTAGCGCTTTGTGAAGCATGGGCAGGTAGGCCTTTTTCGTTAAACGAAGGATAAAAACATCTTCATCTTTTCCGCCTTTTAAGAAGAAAGAACTTAAGACCGGAGACACCGTTAACGAAAGAATAAGCGACGCAAAAAGCGCGATGCTGATCGTATAGGCCATAGGGCTGAACATCTTCCCTTCCATGCCTTCCAAGGTAAAAAGCGGCAAGAAAACAATGATGATAATCATGATCCCGAAGACAATCGGCTTGGCGACTTCATTGGCGGCTTCAAGAATAATCTGGATGCGGTTTTTTTCATGGCCGCTTCTTTCGGAAAGATGCCGGAAAATATTTTCGACCATAACGACCGATCCATCCACCATCATGCCGATCGCAATCGTCAGACCTCCCAACGACATGAGATTGGCCGAAAGATTCATTTGTTTCATGGCGATGAACGTTACCAACGCCGCAATAGGAAGATTGAGCGCGACAATCAAAGCGCTTCGAGCATTTCCTAAAAAGAGAAAGAGGATTATGACAACTAAAATACCGCCTTCGGCCAAAGCCTTGGTTACTGTTTCCAAACATTTTTCGACCAGTTCGGTGCGGTCATAAAACGGCTTGATTTGAATGCCATCAGGAAGAATCTTATTCTCATTGATTTCTTTGACCTTTTCTTTAACCTTGGTCACAATCTCTTTTCCGCTGCCGCCGCGGATCATCATAACGATTCCCGCAACGCCTTCCGCTTTACCATCGACGACCAGCGCGCCTTGCCGTGTTTCGGGGCCGAATTCGACTTTCGCCACATCCTTCACATAAACAGGAACCCCTTCATTTTGTTTAAGGACAATGTTCTCGATATCTTCAATCGATTGAATGATGCCGATGCCTCTGACAATGTATTGCTCGGAGAAGTGTTCAAGGATATTGCCTCCAGCGTTGCTGTTATTCGCCGCAATGGCCTCGGAAATTTCTCTTAAACTCAAATCATATTTAATCAATCTCTGCGGATCGATGATGATTTGATACTGTTTGACATATCCGCCGAATGAATTGACATCAGCAACCCCCGGAATATTTTTGAGAATAGGGCGGACAATCCAGTCCTGAACAGTCCGCAATTCCATTAAATTATCAACGGTTTCTTTTTCATTAGGACGCTCCAAGATGTATTGATAAATTTCACCCAAGCCGCTTGATATAGGTCCCAATGCCGAGTCAACACCATCAGGCAACTTTTCTTTAGCTTCAATAAGCCGTTCCAGCACTAACTGCCTGGCAAAATAAATATCAACGTTATCTTCAAAGACAATCGTAACCATCGAGAGACCGAATTTAGAAAGAGAGCGTAATTCCACAAGATTGGGAAGCCCTGTCATCTGGACTTCAATAGGAAAAGTGACGAATTTCTCGACTTCAATCGGCGAACGTCCGGGCGCTTCGGCAATCACTTGCACCTGAACATTGGTTACGTCCGGAAAGGCATCAATAGACAATTTCTTTAAGGAATAAAATCCAAAAATACTAACAATAGCAACAGCGACTAATGTCAAAAGCCTTTGGCGTAAGGCAAAGGCCACCATTTTCTCAATCATGATTATTCTCCCTCCAATTCATCTTTTAATAAGCCTGATTTCAGGAGAAATGCGCCATCGGTGACCACCACATCACCAACATTAACGCCTTCACTTATAGCCACTTGATCTGTTGTTTGCAATGCAATCGAAATTTCTTTCTTATGAAATTTTCCGTCACCAATTTTAACAAAAACAGCTCGTTTATCTCCTAATGTCTGAACGGCGATGGCCGGTAAAATCATATATTCCTGTGAACCTTGAGAAATAATCTCGCCGTTAACAAACATCCCGAGTTTGAGCAAATAAGCAGGATTCTCAATTAAGGCGCGTATTTTGATGGTGCGCGTTGTTTCATCCACGCGCGGAGAAATAAAAACGATTTTACCTTCAAAGGATTGATCAGAGTAAGCACTGGAGCTGAGCGTGATGTTTTGTCCGATTTTGACTTTGGCAATATCTTTTTCGTAGATGTCAAAATTTGCCCAAACTTTGGATAAATCCGCGATGGCGCACAAAGAAGAAATCTTTTCGACCTTCTGCCCGACGGTATCAAAATCTCCGATAACGACACCGTCATAAGGCGATTTGACATCAATGGGGTCCGGCTGTTCTTCTACTTTAATTCGGGAAAGCACGTCGCCTTTTTTAACAATGGCGCCTAGCTGGGCTGTATTTTCTACCACCACACCCGCCTGCGGAGGAAAAACATTATGGGTTTCGTTGGCATCCTGGGCGATCTGCCCGGCTATTGATATTTTTTCGGCAAGCGGAGATTTCCTCACTTCTACCATCTTAAAGTTTACTAATTCCTGTGATTTTTTCTCCAGTTTTATAACTCCATCCTCTCCCTGACTTTCTTCCTCTTGTTTGACATCTTCCGAGGGTTTATGTCCTCGTATATATGGTGAAATAAAAACACCTAGAATAAAAACAATGGCAATAATAAATAAACTTTTAAAATTATTCATTTCAAGAATTCCTCCTCACGCAAAGAACCATAAATGGCTCGTTCTAGCTCGTTTAGACTTTGATCGAGATTATAGATCCCTTCGTAATATCTGACTTTGGTCTCTATGGACGTCTTGACTTGATCCCGATAATTGATGAAATCGATTTCCCCTTCTCTATAATTTAGGTCAGCCAATCGTATGAGTTCGTTGGCCTCCTCAACCGATTCTTTTAAAAACTCTACCTGTTTTTGCGCCACCTCAGCATTCCAATATGCCCGGTAAACATCGAAGGCAATTTCTCTCTCTGCTGTCTGCAACTTGGCCTGCTGTATTTCTTTTTCGGCCTTTGCTTTTTTCACTTCACCTTGGTTTAAGTCCCACAGAGGAACACTGACGGAAACCAGGGCGGCGTAATCCTTGTCATCATCAGCATTTGTTTTTTGAAATCCCAAAGAAAAAGACGGCAGGCGACTGAGCTCTTCTTTCATAAGATTTTTATTCCTGGAATCCAGCATCAATTTCTCGATTTTTAGATCGGGCCGTTTGGAAGAGGCCATTTCGCTTAACTTTTGAAGATCGAGTTTCAATTCTTCAGCTTTTAATTCTTCCTGAATATCAAACAGGACATCTAAAGAACGGCCTAAAGGGAGATTCAATCTCCCTTTATCGATTTTATTTTCCTTCTCGGCCATCAGATAATCATTTTCAGCCTTGAGCAGTTCGATCTTCGCCCGCTGAAGATCATTTTTGAACCCCTGGCCTGATTGAAAACGAATCTGCACATTGCTGAAAAGCTGGCGTATCGTCGCTAAATTATCCTGAGCCAGTTCCAGTTCTTTTTTGTCCAAAATGATTTTCATGTAAGCCGAACGGACTTGAGAATAAATGTTCGACCATACAGATTTGAGTGTCTCTTCCGTGACCCTCACTTCATTCTTTGCAATCTTTGTTTTTAACCCGCGAACACCCAACGGTTCAAAAGGCTGGGAAATCGAAACCGTCTCGAGATGGCCTTTACGCTCGCTTTCTTCATTTTTCTTAAGCCCGCCGATCTCGGCTTCCAGTTCCGGATTAAGAAGCGCGCGCGTTGTTATCAAATCTCCCTGGGCCGCCTGAATGGTTTTTCTGGCTTCAATCATTTGAGGATTATGATCATGAGCCATAGACAGCGCTTCTTTTAAACTCAGGGCTTCGCCTGCTTCCTCTGCTCGAATAGGAGGAATTAAAAATTGATTGATAAAAATTAATGTAAAAAATAGTATTTTAATATTCCTGCTCATAAAACTAGACTCCTGGATTACAGTTTTTTGACGCGAAAAGGAGAAACCAAGATTTTATGAGAGGACTATCGGAGGCCGCTTGGAAGCGCTAAGGAGGGGATCTTCGTGAGAGGTGTTTTCTGGAATAGAAAGAAACGTTGATTGTGATGGGAGATTAAAGCTAAGTGTCTTATTAGGAAGCGCGGGCTGACAACAGGGGGCATGGCATGCGAGGGGACAATGGTGCGATACATCCTGTGGGTATGCATCATCACAAAAACCACCGAGAGGAATGACAGACAATAGAAAGATTGCGGCCAAAATTATTTTAAGAATTCGCACAAACGAAAGTTTAGCATAAAAATTATTAATGTAAATCAAAATATCACAAAGTGCCGGGCCACTGAACTAGGACACTCCGGGAGTGTCCCTGCTCAGTCTAACCGCCAAAGACGGCCTGCCAGGCGTTCTCGATGCAGTCGTTCAAGGAAACACCCTTGCGGTAATTGGCGACGAGATACAGCCCCGGCCAGCGCCTGAGCTCCTCTGCGATTTTTGCTTCAGCGGCTACGCAAGCGCGGTTGTACTGCGGGATGCCTTTGGGCCACGAGGCAAAGAAGACCTCCCAGGGATCGCCCTGCGCGTGAAGGGTCAATCGAACCTCATCAACAGCCAGACGGACCAATTCTCCTTGCGCCTTCTCTAGAATAGACGGATGCCTGGCCCCGCCGATCATGACCCTCAATAAAATTTGACCCTCGGGAGAACGCGACGGAAATATGTTGCTCTCCAATAACACCCCTAAGACTTCTTTTCTTTCCGACGAAGGGATCAAATACCCGAAGCCCTGCGGTTTCTTTGGAAAGGCCGAAAGAGGGAAAACCAATCCGACAACGGCCATCGGCGCGTACTGAACGCGATTCAGGTCATCGGCTAAACCTGGACTGACCCCTTGAAGCATCCGCGCGGCCTGATAGGACGGCGTGCAGATAAAAAGCTCATCGGCCTCATGACGCCGCCCGCCGCCTTCAACCACAAACCGCCCCCCGCCGCGCGTAACAGCCGTCACCTCGCGGTTAAAAAGGATATTATCTGAATACCTTTTCCCTAAAGTTTCGATAAACTGAGCCTGGCCGCGGCGGAAAGACGTCAACGTCCCCGACGGCATGCCCGCCGTCTCAGCGCCATTCTTTTTTTCTTTTTTAATCTTAATCATTGCTTTGAAAAGAGAGCCGTATTTCTGTTCCAGATCGTATATCCTGGAAAAGGCCGCCCGCAGGACGGTCTCGCGCGCGTCGCCGCCGTAGATGCCGCTGACCATCGGGTCCAGGAATAACTGCGAAAATTTCTCGCCTAACCGCCGCGCGCCGAAAGCGTAGACGCTCTCCTCGGGGTCCGTGCCGCGCGCCACAAACGGCTCGGCGAAAACACGCAATTTCTCGCGCAGGCGCATCGGACGAAAGCCGAAAAAACCGCCCGGGCTCATCGGGAAAAAATGCAAAACGTTATTTAAACAGATGTAACGGATCTGGGCATCGCGGCCGGCTCTGACCAGCTCACCGACCAGGCCAAGCTCGGCGATAAATTCCAGAGTGCGCGGTTTGGAGTCCAAAAATCCGTTAGGGCCGGCCTCAAAAAGGCATCCGTTTTTAACGACAGAGCGGATCGTCCCGCCCAATGACGCCTCTTTTTCTAACAGGAGAATTTTGACATCCGTCCGGGCGGAGTATTTTTGCCGCAGATAATGCAGAAGGCTTAGGCCACTGATCCCACCGCCGATAACTATAATTTGCTTAGACATTCGCGTATCTCGTCTCTCGTGAAGGGTGAAGCGACAAGATACTCTTCACGTTTCACGCTTCACGAACGACGCTTCACCAATTAATTTTTCCAATCAAACGCATGCACCTGCTCAACAATGAACTTGAGCTTATCCGGGTCGGTATCGGGGAAGACGCCGTGGCTTAAATTAAAAATATACCGGCCGTGTTTTTGTCCGCCGATAAGCACATCGTTGACTTCCTTTTTAAGCGCGGGATAATCCGCGTAAAGAAGGCCGTTAAACAAATTCCCCTGGATGCCTTTGGTGGTCTTTTCAATGACCGTATGGTGCCCCAGGACAACCGTGTGATCGACCGAGAGAAAGTCCGCCTCAGACCTGTCCATTAAAGCCAAAAGATGCGCGCAGTTGCGCACAAAGTAAATGGAGGGCAGATCAACCGCCTCAAAAATCCGCCGGACATACGGCAGTACCCAGCGGGCAAAATCGGCCGGACGCAATATCCCCGCCCAGCTGTCAAAAAGCTGAAACACTTGAGCGCCGGCCTCCTTCTGCAGATTGAGATAATGAATTGTATTTCTCGTCAAGATATCCATCAGGTTATGAAACGCCGGCTCATTCTCCTCAATAAAGCGGAACATCTTGGCGAAATTAAGCGACGAACCTCCCTCCATCAGATACGCCGCAACCGTAAAAGGAGACCCCGCAAACCCGATAAGGGCGACAGAGGCAGGCAGCTTCTCTTTTACGATTTTAATCGTTTGGACGACGTGTTCAAGATTATCAAAGTCATGGATATCCTTTAGGCCATGGTGTGTCTTTATCATACTGCTGACGACAGGGCCGTTAGGGGTATCAAATCGGATATCAAACCCCATGCCGGAAGGAAGCGTCAGAATGTCGGCAAAAAGGATTGCCGCATCCACGCCGAGAATATCTACGGGAAGATGCGTGATTTCCGCCGCCAGGTGAGGATTGCGGAACATCTCTTCGAGAAGATGTTTCTCCCGAAGAGCCTGATATCGAGGAAGGCAGCGGCCGGCCTGGCGCATGAACCAGACGGGGACTTGTTTGTTGATGCCCTCAAAGGCCTGTAGGAATAATGATTCTTTCATCGTATCTCGTGAAACGTGAAGAGTGAAGCGCGAGAAAAGTTTTACGAGATACTCTTCACGAGTGACGCTTCACGGCTCAAATTTGTTTTCTATAAAACTCCCGAAACCTCTCCCAATCCGGCCCCTCGGTTTCCGTTAACTGCACCCCGATACGGTATTTCCGCCCCTTTTTGATCTCATCGACCCGCACCACCTTGACGTTGAGAATAATCTGCTCGTGGAGGTCCAAATCGACCGCCACCTGAAGCTCCTCGCCGAGCTTCAGCTTTTCGGAGAAATCAAAGCAAAATCCTCCCAAAGAAATATCGCCGATTTTCGCCTCGTGCTCGGGGCCGGCGTCATCGCCGACGGCAAAAGAGGCAACCAGTTCAATGGAGGAACGGCGGCTTTTTCTTTTCTCGCTCATGACACTCCCTTCCTGTTTTTTAAATCGTCCTTGAGAATTTTTGCTGGGATCCTTTTCCCTTAAGATAATAATCAAATCCCATGCAGACGTTGCGGATAAATATCTTTCCCAGATCGGTCGCGTAAATCTTATCGCCCTCACACCGGATAAGGCCGTCTTGGACGCACTTCCTGATATGCGTCTTTTCTTCCTTGAAATATTGATCAAAATCCACGCCGAACAAGCCGGCAAAGACTTTTTTATCCACCTGAAACTGGCACATCAGGGAACGAATCGTCCACTGCCGCTTCTTATCGTCGGGCGAGAGGATTTTCCCGCGCTCCACGGGGAGATGTCCGCTTTTGAGCCGGCGCTCATAAGCCGGCAGGGCCTTTTGGTTCTGAACGTAGGTGCCTTCCAAAAATCCGATGGACGTAAGCCCCAGGCCGATATATTCATCCGCCGGTTTGACCGTGTAGCCCATGAAATTCCGATAAAGCGTCCCTCTCTTAAATGCCCTGGCCAGCTCGTCGTCTTCCAGGGCGAAATGGTCCATCGCGATGGCCATGTATCCTCCCTCTAAAAACTGGGCCCTGGCATTCAGAAAGATATCCAGTTTAAGATCACTCGAAGGCAGCAGGGACGCCTCAATTTTCCTCTGATGCCTCTTCAGCCACGGCACGTAGGCAAAACTGTAAAGGGCAATCCTGTCCGGCCTCAAGAGAATCACCTTTTCAACCGTTTCGCGAAAGCTTTTCACGGTCTGGCGGGGCAGGCCGTAAATCAAATCGAAGTTGACAGACTCGAACTGAAGTTCGCGGCAGCGCTCATGCAGCTCCTTGACGAGAGAATAAGGCTGGTGGCGGCCGACCTGCCTTTGAACGTCCTCGTTAAAATCCTGCACGCCGATAGAGACGCGGTTAAACCCCAGGGCCCGCAGCTTTTTGATCTTGCTTTCCGTCGTTGTCCGGGGATCAATCTCAATGGCGATCTCGCCCTCGGGGTCGATGTCAAAATTCTCTTGAGCCTTAACGTAAAGGCGTTCTATCTGCGCCTCACTTAAAAAAGTCGGCGTCCCTCCGCCCACATGAAACTGGGCTACCTTCTTGCGGCCGCCGATAAAGCGGCGGACCAGCTCCATCTCCTTAGAAAGACACTTGAGATATTCATCGCCGAAACGTTCATCCGCTTTCCTGACCACGACGTTACAGCCGCAATAAGAGCACAGGGAGCGGCAAAAGGGGATATGAATATAAAGAGAGAGTGTTTTCTCCGTCTTGCCGAAGGCCTGGAGCTTGTCCCTATAGACTTTTTCATTGACATCTTCCGACCACACCGGCGCCGTCGGGTAGCTCGTATAGCGCGGGCCCGGCACGTCAAACTTGGCCACCGTCACTCGATCAATAGCAACATTCATAGGATAAACGTTAGGATAGCAGACTTAAAAGAAGATTGCAACTGGGAGTTTCCTTGACCCGCCCTCTGGAAGTAAGCTCGGCTACCGCCTCGCAACTTAACCAGCTATGCGAAGCAAAAGCTGAGATTCTCTTGCCGCGATATACCTTCCTATGCGGCAAGAAACAAAAACGGCCGCTTTGTTAAGCGGCCGTTTAAGGAAAACAGTGGCGGTCCCTTTACAGGAACCACGTCCATATTTTCGCTGGTTATACCTTCACAACGTTAACAGCTTGGTCACCTTTAGGGCCACGCGTCACTTCAAACTCCACGGCCTGACCTTCTTCTAAAGATTTATAACCATCACCCTGAATAGCGGTATGATGCACAAACACATCATCACCTGATTCACGGGAAATGAAGCCATAACCTTTTTGATTATTGAACCATTTTACTGTTCCTCTTGCCATAATGCACGACCTCCTTTCTTAAATTATTCTTGCGTAAATAATGGTGAATCCGTGCAAGCCATGCATTATGGTGCCGGAGTGCGGCGAGTAAAAACAGTAGCGAAAACCTTCTTGTGCACAAAAACAAAAACCGCAAGGCCTCACATCTTTCGCCCTACGGTTTTACGATTTTTTCTCCTCGCTTATTTACCGCAGGCATAAGTATGCCCGATTTTCCCGCCCTTGTCAAATCTTTTTTCTGCGAATCTCTGCGAATCTTTCTTAAAGATCCCTTGGGACAATCCGCTTCCCTAAGGCCGGCCTGTCCTGCCTTCAACTGATGATCACGCTTAAAACCATCAGAATAACAATGAGGTACACAATGCCGCGGATCACCGGCGAGACTTTGGGCTGGGTATTGATGGAGCCGCCCGCCTCCAATTCCGCGATCAGCCTGACCTGCCGGCCCAGCGTATAAAAGGCAAAGGCCGCCAGCAAAAGCATCGAGACCTCGGCGCCGACGGTATGCTTCATGGCATAACCTACCGCCACCAGCATAAACGTCAGGGTGTAAATGTACGTGTTGAGCTTCATTTTCTTTAAGAAATCCTTCGTCTTTTGTTCCACGTGTTTCCTCCTTTGGTTTTTCCGGGTCTTTCACAATATTGTTTTTTCTGATTCAAACGGCTCGACATGGACGACCGTATCTATGATGTTCAGCTCCGAACGAAAAAGACGGCCTTCAACGCGGTGAGCGATATTATGCCCCTCTAAGACAGAGATCTTTCCGTCCACTTCGACGTGAAGCTCGATGAAATAACCCCTGCCGCTTTTGCGCACACGGCATTTTTCCACCCCCAGAACACCTTGTTCCTGTGCCGCCGCCTGTTTGATTTTTCCCTCCAATTCCGCGGGGGCCTGTTCGTCCATCAACTCGCCTGTGGATGCCCTGTAGAATTGAATCCCGTTCCAGAGTATGATGCCGCTGGCAAAAAGGGCGGCCCATTCATCCGCGGCGGCGTATCTCTCACCTCCTATCTGTATGATCGAAAGTCCGATGAAGGCGGCCAGCGATGTCAGGGCATCGCTTCGATTGTGCCACGCATCCGCCTTCATGGCAATGTTTCCCACCTCGCCGCCCACCTGCCACAGTTTCCGGAACATGATTTCTTTGATAATGACGACTCCAACTAAGACAAAAAGGGTATACCGGGCAGGGGCAAAATGCGGGGTAATGATCTCCAGGGCGGACTTCACGGCTATAAAGACGGCCGCCAGCATGACAATCAAAGAAACGATAAAAGCGGCCAGCGATTCTGCCTTGCCATGCCCAAAGGGATGTTTTTCATCCGGAGGCTTGGCGCCGATCTTAAAGCCGCTTATAACAACAAAAGAAGAAAAAACGTCTGTAATGGATTCCACGCCGTCGGCAATGAGCGCATAGGAATTTCCGAAAACGCCCGTTAGAATCTTGATGACCGCAAGGATGACATTGCAGAAGATACACACCAGAGTCGCCTTAATCCCCTTGGCGGAACTCTGATCCAGCCTGAGATAATATAATCTATTGAAGGCCATAAACCCTCATCGCCAGGCCGAGCTCTCGAGCTCTAGCGAGGTGTAAATGGCGCCAATTTCGTTGAGGAGATTTTGATAATCGGATTGCGCGAGCGCCGTCGGCATACCCTGTATATAACCCAAAAGGAGAAAAGTGTCAATGAATTCAACGTCTACCTTTCATCCTTAAGAATATTCCGGCAGGCGATGAGGCCAGGGTTAATCCCGACAGCCTTTTCACAATCCCTTTTCGCCAAATCAGATTTCCCCATATCCAGATAAGTCAGGGCACGGTTAAGATAAGCTATGGCCGGGTTGCCAACCGCGATATCTGAAGGCAAGGCGGATTCTATCGCAAGAGTATAATCAGCGACGGCTTGATCATATCGCCCCATAGAACGAAAAACATTGCCGCGGTTAATCAACGCGGGCATGAGATTCGGATGGAGCGACAAGGCCTTGTCGCATTCTTCGATGGCCTTGGCATACTCGCCTTTCGCCTGCCAGACCCCGCAACGGTTGTTATAAAAAATGGGGTTGGGGTCAATGGCGATGGCCTTCGCGTATTGGGCCAGCGCCCCGTCGTAATCTCCCATATCCAGGTAGACATGCCCCAATTCTCTGACCGCAATCGCGTCCTTGGGATTATTCAATATCGCTTCTCTAATCCCCTTGACTCTCCCCGATACCTCCGGGAGATAAACATAAATATCATCCGCCTTGACCACGTTAAACGTTTTCTCCAGGATAACTTTCTGGGAACTGTCAATGACCTGGAACGTCCATGGGCCCGGGACAATCTCCCATTCCCCGTTAAAAGTCCACCCGATTATTCCAGGCTCACCGAATTTCAACAGGAAAGAAAAATCATCCTCGGTCATGGTTTCCCCCGTCTCCGGATTGACCAGAGGAGGATGAATGATTTTCCCGAACAAGAAGACAAGTCCTTCCTTCGGTGTCCCGCTGACTTTGAACGCAAAACCGAAAGCGGTTTTTAACGCCGCCGTGACGGCGTCGGTTTCTTCAACCCACTCCTTCTCTTTTAAGAATGGACACAGGTCCTTCATCCTCTGACCGGGATATTCCTCTTTGTTTTTTGCCTTTACGCTCTCCGGGGTCACTCTTCCCATCTGCAAGATTTCAGCCCCGTCTATATGCGGCGATTTGTCAACAACGGGCGTACCTTCCGGCGCGTCTAATTTAAAAATATCGTCTGATAATCCCGAATTAATTTTGATATCGCGAAATTCAGTTAAAAGACCAAAACCGGAGGATTCCTTTTTAAATATCAACCAATCCGCTTCGCGGATATAGAAAGCCTCGGGGCCTCCCGGGGCATTACACTTGAATACATAATAAACCCCTTGGGGCCCCTCTTTCTTGTCTAGGGTATAATCGGATTTTCTTTCGACAACATTTCTTATCAGCCCTAAATCGCCGAATAGATAAGGGACATCGCGAAAGATTACCTCATTTTGCGGAAACTCTTTCTTAAAAATTTCATTCGAACTGGCAGAGTAATCATAAAAATAAACCTTCCCTTCCTCTTTTTTATATAAAAGAATAGTTCCTGGAGACCCCTCCCGTTTGCTTAATGAAAAATACGGCCTCTTAAACCAATGAGAAAGTATGGCTCTGTCTCCAATAAATGCGGGAATTCCAGAAGATGTTGTTATCTCTTTAAAACTCACATCTTCGATGGCAGCATTGGCTTTCTCCATATTGGCTAAAAGCTGTTGGGCATCCAGCTTCTCTTGAGCCCAACACGGATCAATCCTAAGGATAAAGAGAATCAAAGCTGATAGGACCAGAAGGAATTTCTTCTCCATAAGAATCCTTTCTTTAGCGAAGGCGGGCGGCATACGCCTGCCGGCAGGCAGGGACGACGGCTATTCGGTCAGTTTCGCCGCGAAATATTCTTTATTCATCCGGGCGATGGTGGAAACGCTGATTCCTTTGGGGCAGGCGGCCTCGCAGGCGTAAGCATTCGAGCAGTTGCCGAAGCCTTCCTTGTCCATTTGGGCGACCATTTTACGGACACGCTCTTGGGCCTCGATTTGCCCCTGCGGCAATAATTTTATGTGGCTTACCTTCGCGCCGACGAACAGCATTGCCGAGGCGTTGGGACACGCCGCCACGCACGCCCCGCAGCCGATGCAGGCGGCCGCATCCATGGCCAATTCCGCATTTTCCCGACGGATGGGAACGGTGTGGGCCTCCGGCGCCGCGCCGGTCTTCACCGAAATAAATCCGCCGGAGGCGATAATCCGGTCAAAGGCCGAGCGGTCAACAACCAAATCCTTGACGACAGGAAACGCCTTCGAGCGCAGCGGCTCAATGACAATCGTTTCATTATCTTTAAAATGACGCAGGTGAAGCTGGCAGAGGGTCGTCTGCGGCAGATGCCCGTGGGGACGGCCGTTGACGACGCCTGCGCACATCCCGCAAATCCCCTCCCGGCAGTCGTGGTCAAAGGCGATCGGCTCTTTTCCCTCCTTAGTCAGCCGTTCATTGACGACGTCGAGCATCTCTAAGAAAGACATGTCGGTATCGATATCCGCGGCCTTATAAACCTCGAAGCGGCCTTTGTCGTTGAGATTCTTTTGCCGCCAGATATGAAGGGTAAGATTGATGGTGTTGCTCATAATATCCTTTATCCCTCTAATCCTATAATCCTTTAATCCTATTTATAGCTTCTCGTCGAGGGCCTCACCTCTTCGAAGTGAAACTCTTCTTTGTGCAGGACAGGCTCTTTCCCTGCGCCTTGAAATTCCCACGCCGCCGCATAAGAGAAATGCGCGTCGTCCCGCAGGGCCTCGCCGTCAGGTGTCTGGGATTCCTCCCGGAAATGCCCGCCGCAGGACTCCCTGCGGTGCAAGGCATCCAAGACCATCACCTCGGCAAACTCCAGAAAATCCGCCACACGGCCCGCGCGCTCCAAGGACTGGTTCAAATCCTCTCCTGTTCCGGGGACACATACATCCTGCCAAAACTCCTCGCGGATCGCAGGGATTTTCTTCAAGGCGTCCTTGAGTCCGTCCTCGCGACGGGACATCCCGCACTTGTCCCACAAAAGCCTTCCCAGCTCGCGGTGGAATTCGTCCACGGTTTTGTGTCCCTTAAGATTCAACAATTGTTGAATCCGCCCCCCCGCCTCATCCTGTGCCGCTTTAAATTCGAAAGCATCCGTATCAGTCTTGCCCCACGGCTGAGAGGCGAGATAATCGCCGATTGTGTACGGCAAAATAAAGTAACCGTCCGCTAACCCCTGCATCAGGGCGCTCGCGCCCAAACGGTTGGCGCCGTGGTCGGAAAAATTGGCCTCACCGATGACAAACAACCCCGGCAGATTGCTCATCAGATTATAATCCACCCACAACCCGCCCATTGTATAATGGAGGGCGGGATAAATCATCATCGGCTCTTTATACGCATCCACGCCGGTGATGCGCTCGTACATCTCAAAAAGGTTTCCATAGCGCTCCTGAATTTCCCCCGCGCCCAGCCGTTGGATCGATTCACCCAAATCCAGATAGACCGCCTGGCCCGTTGTGCCGACGCCTTTCCCCTCGTCGCACTGAACCTTGGCGTTGCGCGAGGCCACATCGCGCGGGACAAGATTGCCGAAACTCGGGTATTTGCGCTCCAGGAAATAGTCCCGTTCCTCCTCAGGAATTTCGCTGGGACGACGGACATCTCCTTTTTTCTTTGGCACCCAGACGCGGCCGTCGTTTCTAAGGCTCTCGCTCATCAGCGTCAATTTAGATTGATAGTCGCCGTGGACAGGAATGCAGGTAGGGTGAATCTGCGTAAAACAAGGATTGGCAAAAAAGGCGCCTTTTTTATGCGCCCGCCAAATAGCGGTCATGTTGCAGGCCTTGGCATTGGTGGAGAGATAAAATACATTAGAATAACCGCCGGTTGCCAGCACAACCGCGTCGGCGGCGTGTGCCTCAATCTTTCCTGTAATCAAGTGGCGTGTGACAATTCCTCTCGCCTTCCCATCCGCCACAACGAGGTCCAGCATCTCGGTACGGGGGAAAATCCGGACAGCACCCCTGACAGATTCTTTCATCAAGGCGCTGTAAGCGCCCAAGAGAAGCTGCTGGCCCGTCTGGCCGCGGGCATAAAACGTGCGGGAGACCTGGGCCCCGCCAAAAGAGCGGTTGTCCAGATACCCGGAATACTCGCGCGCGAACGGCACCCCCTGCGCCACACACTGGTCAATAATGCCGTTGCTGACCTCAGCGAGCCTGTAGACATTGGCCTCGCGCGAGCGAAAATCCCCCCCCTTAATCGTGTCGTAAAACAAACGGTAGACACTGTCGCCGTCATTGGGATAATTTTTGGCCGCATTGATGCCGCCCTGGGCAGAGATACTGTGCGCCCGGCGGGGGCTGTCCTGAATACAGAAGACTTCGACGTTATAGCCTAATTCCGACAAAGAGGCTGCGGCCGAGGCGCCGGCAAGCCCTGTGCCCACGACGATAATCCGGTATTTGCGCTTATTAGCGGGATTAACCAGCCTCAGCTTAGCCTTATAAGAAGTCCACTTGTCTTTGAGCGGGCCGGCTGGAATTTTACCGTTGAGCATTTCCATCTTCTATCCTCTATTTTCTATCTAACCGCAAGACAACCTAAGGCTACCGCCGCCGGTATCGAACTGTACGCCAGGGCAATCAATAACCCGAGGCCGTTGCTCATTTTGCGGATAAGCGGCGTATAACGCGGATGATAAAACCCTAACGTCTGCGCGAAACTTTGAATCCCGTGGCTTAAATGAAACCCTAAGGCCGCCATCGCCAGGATATACAGCGCGCTGTGCCAGGGATCGGCAAAGGCATTATAGACCACTCCGTAGAGGCCGTAACTTTGGCCGTCTGAAAGGATGCTGCGCGGGCCGTCGCCGTCGGCAAAGGTAAAATCCCGTAGATGCCAGACAACGAACGCGATAATAACCGTCCCTGTCCAGGGCATCAGCCGGCTGGCGATCGAGTGTTCGCCGATCATCTGCCATTGCCGGTAAGCAACGGGTCTTGCCTGCCGGTTTTCCCAAACAAGCAGGGCGGTCAAATAAAGATGAATTAGGAAGATAAGCAGCAGAACCGTCTCGACCAGATAAAGGCCGGGACGTAAACCCGCGAGCTTTTGGGCGTATCCGTTAAAAGCCTCATGCCCTAGATAAATAAAAAGATTCCCGGCCAGATGCCCCAGGACAAAAAGGATTAAGAACAGTCCCGTGACCGCTGTGATTTGTTTTTTCTGTATTGAAGATTGAGCACACAGGAAGGGACACACCATAACGGCCTTTTCTATTGCATTGTCAGTCAATAAGAAGAATTCTCTTTAACATTAATGGGGGATTATAACACACCCTCTCTTTTTTGAAAACACCTGAAATGAAGCCTTGAAATGAAGCCTTCTAAACTCCCCTGCACCGTATGGTGCAGGGGTATCCAGGAAAGGCTTCATTCCCGATGATATAATCCCCGTCCGCCTAAGGCGGACGGGGTATCTGCCGAGGCAATGACTGTTTTCGTGGCTACTGTTTTTTATACAGCCCCGTAAGCTGCGCCTCATCCAGGATATGCCCCTCCATCGCTTTCTCCAGCGCCTTTTTAGAGGCCGGCGGCAGGGTCAGCGTCGTGTCAAGGGCGTAGAGCTTGAAAAAATACCTGTGCGTGCCCGACGGCGGGCACGGCCCCCCGTAATTGAGTTTGCCAAAACTGTTTTTAACCTGCGCACCGGGGATGCTGTTTCTTTCGATTTTCTCTGCCGGCGGGATATTGTAGACCAGCCAGTGATCCCACGTCCCCATCGGCGCGTCCGGGTCGTCCATAATAAGGGCCAGGCTCTTGGCCCCGGGGGGGATGCCGCGGATCTCAAGGATCGGATTGACATCCGCCCCTTGACAGGTGTATTCCCGAGGGATCGTCTGGTTGTGCCCAAAGGCCGGGCTTGTGATCTGCAAGGAGCCCTCTTGAGTGAAACTTTTGGCAGTCCACAGTAGAAAGCCTAAAGTTGGCAACAGAGTAAGCAACCATTTTCCGTTCATTGGTACCTCCTTTGAATGCATTGCATTTTAACAGAGGGTGTAATGTAAGTTATACGTTATCCTCGACTCATAACTCACAACCCATCCTCACTCTTTAAATTCTATAGCCGAGTTGCTCAGCAACCCTGGCAAAAAAGGCGTCAATATCTTCCCGCACGGTCAAGACGACGTTGCCGGCGTCAAGCGAGACAGGGTCTTGATTGACGACGACAATCTTTCCTTGGACATACTGCGGGATCATCGCGGCCGGATACACCACGCAGGATGTGCCGATGACAAAAAACAAATCCGACCGGGCCGCCAGGTCTTCCGATTCCGCGAGGCATTTGACGTTTTCCCCGAAAAAAACGATATCCGGCTTTAGGACTCCGCCGCAGGCCCCGCAGGATGCGGGGCAGGCACATCGGGGGATATCCTCTTCTGCCAGCTTCTCCTTCATCTGCGTAAAGCTAAATTCTTTGCGGCATTTAAGACAATGGCTCAAACTGAAACTCCCGTGCATCTCGTAAACCTTTTGGGAGCCGGCCCTCTGATGAAGAGAGTCAATGTTCTGGGTGACCACCCCTTTGAGATTCCCGGTTTTTTCCAAATCACTTAAAAATTTGTGCGCAAAGGTGGGGTTGATCTTCTCTTCCAAAAGGAGAAAATCGCGGGCGAATTCATAAAAAGGCTTGGGGTCGTGATAAAAATAATTGATATCGAAAACCGTGTCTGGGTCATAGCGCCTCGTTACATACAGCCCCTGGGGCCCGCGAAAGTCCGGGATGCCGGCGCTGGTCGAAATGCCAGCGCCGGTTAAGGCGGCAATATAGCGGGATTCTTGGATAAGCCGCGCGCATTGGGAAACGGAATCATTCATCAATGCCTCGTATCTCGCATCTCGTATTTCGTAAAAACATCCTTCGAGATACGAGCGACGAACGACGAGATACGAGACAAAAAATTACCCTTCTTCCTGATACTTTTCTTTTAAAGCCTCCACGACGTGGACATCGGCCAAGGTCGTCACGTCCCCCAAGGCGCGGCCCTCCGCGATATCGCGCAGGAGCCTTCGCATAATCTTGCCGCTGCGGGTCTTGGGGAGTTCCGCCGTGAAAATAATCTTCTGGGGCCGGGCAATCGGCCCGATCTTGTGGGCGACGTGCCCTTTCAGCGTTTCCTCAATTTGAGGCCCCGGCGCATTGCCCTCTTTCAAAGTCACAAAGGCGGCAATCGCCTGCCCTTTGACCTCGTCGGTGATCCCTACCACTGCGGACTCGGCCACTGTGGGGTGATCCACCAGGGCGCTTTCGACCTCCATCGTGCTGATATTGTGGCCCGCAACGAGCATGATATCGTCCACCCGTCCCAAAAGCCAAAAATAACCGTCCGCATCAATCTTAGCGCCGTCGGCGGGGAAATACACGCCTTTCCACTTGCTCCAATAGGTGGCCTTGTAACGCTCTTCATCTCCATAAATGCCGCGCAGCATCGAGGGCCAGGGGCTTTGAATGGCGAGATACCCCCCGCCCTCGCGGACGGTCTCGCCGTCCTGCGTTACAACGGCCGCCTCAATGCCGGGCAAAGGTTTTGCGGCAGAACCCGGCTTTAACGCCGTAACGCCGGGAAGAGGAGAAATCAAGATGCTTCCCGTCTCGGTCTGCCACCACGTATCAACAACAGGGCACCGCTCTTTGCCG
>MHGQ01000060.1:20181-48488 GCA_001805645.1 Omnitrophica WOR_2 bacterium RIFCSPHIGHO2_02_FULL_50_17
ACGCCTCGGGATTGATCGGCTCCCCGACGCTGCCCAACAGGCGCAGGCTGGAAAGGTCGCATCCGTCCGGCCACGGAGTTCCCCATTTCATAAAGGTGCGGATAGCGGTGGGGGCAGTGTAGAAAACGGTTACTTTGTGTTTTTCAATAATTTTCCAGAAACGGTTGCGCTCCGGATAATCCGGCGACCCCTCATACATGACCTGGGTGGCCGCATTGGCCATCGGCCCGTAAACGATATAGCTGTGCCCCGTCACCCAGCCGATATCGGCCGTGCACCAGAAAATATCCGCCGGCTTTAAATCAAAGACCCATTGCGTCGTGGCCGCCACGCATGTCATATACCCGCCGGTTGTATGAATAATGCCTTTAGGCTTTCCCGTCGTCCCTGAGGTATAGAGGATATACAGAATATCCTCAGCATCCATCTCCTCAGGCTCGCAATGCTCCTTGGCCTTACTCATCAACTCATGAAACCAAAGATCACGGCCATTCTGCATGGAGACATCATTTCCCGCCCGCTTGACGACAATGACATGCTGGATGCAAGGAGAGGCCGACACCGCCTCATCGGCGGTTTCTTTTAAAAGGATAACCTTTCCCCGGCGATAACCGCCGTCGGCTGTAATAAGGAGCTTGGCCTTCGCATCATGGATGCGGTCTTTGAGCGCCTCGGCGCTGAATCCGCCGAAAACAACCGTATGAACGGCCCCTATCCGCGCACAGGCCAGCATGGCCATAACAATCTCGGGGATCATCGGCATATAAACAGCCACCCGATCGCCTTTTTTGACCCCCAGGCTTTTAAGGACATCGGCCAGTTTATTGACAGCCTTATACATATCCTCGTAAGTCAGTATCCTCTGCTCCCCCGGCTCGCCCTCCCAAATAATAGCGGTTTTACGGCCTAACCCTTTTTCGATATGGCGGTCCAGGCAATTGAAGCTTGCGTTGAGTTTTCCGCCGACAAACCACTTCGCGAAAGGGAGCTTCCACTCCAGCACCTTATCCCATTTTTTATACCAGTCCAGTTGTCCCGCCCACTTGGCCCAGAAGGCCTCGCGGTCTCTTTCCGCTTCTTTGTAGATCGTTTCATCTTTGATAAGGGCATGGCGCCTGAACTCCTCGCTGGGCCTAAAGACGCGGTGTTCCTTAAGAAAGACATGGACGGTTTCTTGTTTGACTGCAGTGGTGTTATTTTGTTTTGTCATAACGAACTCCTCCGTTAAAGGACAATCCCTATTGGATAAGACCGGCGACCTCCTTGAATTTCTTATGCTCGGCCGTTTTCAGCAGCTCGAAAAGAATCATTTCCGTCGAGGTGATACGGCCGCCGGCGGCCTGGATGCGCTCCAGGCCAATCTCTTTATTCTCCAGTGTCCGCGAAGACACCGCATCGGCTACGACCTGAACTTCATAGCCCATGCAAGCCAAATCTGCCGCGGTTTGATACACGCAGACATGCGTCTCAATACCGGTGAGGATGCACTGCTGTCTTTTTATAGAGGTTAACGCCCTGCGGAAGGACTCTTCGGCACAGCAGCTAAAACTTGTCTTAGGGATCGGGGCCTCGCCGGCGAGCCATGAAGCGATTTCGGGAACCGTGGCCCCGAGCTTTGCGGGTGCCTGCTCCGTCCAGAGAATGGGGATTTCCAAGCACCGGGCCGCCCGGATAAGGACTTGAATGTTCTTAAAAAGCGCCTGTTTCTGGTGCATGAGTCCGGCGAGTTTTCCCTGGACGTCAATCATAAGAAGAATGCTGTCTTGCGGCACGAACATCATCTCCCCCTCCGCCTATTCCTCATCTCATTTATAATTCTATTTCAGTATATACACTTTTTCAAATTTGAGAAGGAAATTTTGGGCGGGGAGGAATACCTCAACGAACATTCAAATCGCTTAACCGCACCGGCTGGCGGCGGGGGCCCCACGTCCCGGGCTTGTCGTCAAAACGTCCCGCGCAGACGGCATGACACTGGGAACACTGATTCTTATTCTTGAGATTATACGCCCCCAACTGATACCAATCCCTCTCAATAAGAATCTGCCCGCAGTTGTGGCAGTAGGTGCTGGCGCCTTCGGTGTCATGGACGTTGCCGGTATAGACGTATCGGATTCCCTTCGAGAGCGCTGTCTGCCGGGCCCTGGTCAATGTCTCCGGCCGAGTCGGCGGATGATCCAGCATCCGGTAATCCGGATGAAAAGCCGTAAAATGTAAGGGGACATCCGTGCCGATTTCCTTGACGATCCACTCGGTCATGGCGTTCAATTCCTCGTCGCTGTCATTCTCGCCGGGGATAAGAAGAGTCGTAATCTCAAACCAGACGCTGGTTTTGTGTTTCAAGTAGACAAGGGTATCCAAAACCGGCTGGAGCGCCCCAAAACAGATATTTCTGTAAAATTCTTCCGTAAAACCTTTCAAATCCACATTGGCCGCATCCATATACGTGTAAAATTCCGGCCGCGCCTCATCGGTAATATAGCCGGCGGTCACGGCCACGGTCTTGACGTCCAATTTGTGGCACTCTTTGGCGATATCAATGGCGTATTCGGCGAAGATGACGGGATCGTTGTAGGTGAAGGCGACACTCTTGCAGTCCAAGGCTTTGGCGGCGCGGGCGATTTTCTCAGGAGAGGCCTCATCCGTCAGGCGGTCAAATTCGCGGGATTTGCTGATGTCCCAGTTCTGGCAGAACTTACAGCCCAAGTTACACCCAGCCGTGCCGAAAGAAAGGATGCTTGTGCCGGGATAGAAATGATTGAGGGGTTTTTTCTCGACAGGGTCAATGCAGAAGCCGCTGCTGCGGCCGTAGGTGGTTAAGACCATCTCGCCGCCCACGTTCTGGCGGACAAAACAAAACCCGCGCTGGCCGTCATGCAAATGGCAGTAACGCGGGCATAATTCACAAAGGATCGTCTTCTCGTCTATCTTTTTCCACCAGCGCCCGGGATAATTTTTGCAGGTTAGCTGAGTCATCTTTTACGCCTCCCCATAATTATTTTAATACGATCCCCGTCTTTTTCCCATAAATAAGTTTCAATGGGGCAGGCCTGTTCAGTCAACGACATTGTCCACGCGGGGCGCGACCTGGTGCGGTTCATCCCCACGCACGTGGGGAACATTCTGTCCAGGCCTCCGCGAAAGCCCTCATATACTTAAGATTTCTCGGCGAAAAACCCTTCATATCAGGGAAGGTTTTTCGTAAATCCGCCGAAATGCGGTCGATGACTTTAGCGCCCCATCCCTCCTTTTTGTTCGAGTGTGCCTTCATCGTGCTCCCGCGCCAGCGCCTCGTAAAAGCGTTTGATCCGCTGGTCGCATTTTATTTCAGTCCGCTTGATCGGACGCGCCAAAGTGATATCCTGCAACGAGCGGCACCGGCTCAAAGCTACGTACACCTGCCCGGGCGCGAAGGCGCCTTCCCCCAAATCTACCTTAACCTTCTCCAAAGTCTTGCCCTGGCTCTTGTGGATCGTGACCGCCCAAGCCAGCATTAAGGGAAACTGGGTGTATTTTCCTATGGTAACCGGCTTGATCTTGTCCCGCGCGGCGTCATATTCATACTTGAATGATTCCCAGCTCACTTGCCGCACGTCACATATTTCGCCCGGCTGACCGGAAACCAGCTCGACGCGTATCACGTTTCCTTCAAAGCCGGTAACGCGGCCGATGGTACCGTTGACCCACCTTTTCAATTCATCGTTTTTTGTGAACATGACCTGCGCTCCGGGCTTAAGCCGCAGTTCCAAGGGTGAGGGCAGTTTTTCATGCTGGATATCGAATTTCCCGGAAATCTCCCCGGTAAATGTTTTGACTTCCCCTGGCAATTCATCGAGTTTCGTCCTATTGATCTCATCCGCGGCGGCGTTGGTGCATGTGAGAGTTATTAAGGAAGGCCTTCCATCCGCTTCAGCGTAACAATACTGATTGATGCGGGGCACAACTGTCCCGAGTTCTTCGGCGGCACGCACCCGGTCCAGCATGGCCACAAATTCCGTATCCGTCTGCCGGTATATTCTGGACAACTCGACAGGCGCAAATTGACAGCGTTGCAGCGCTTTCGCGCTGAAGAAAAACGGGGTTTCATACCGCCTTGCCCAAAGGATCTCCTCTTCCCTCTTTTTCACGACAGGGGACAGCTGAAATAAATCACCGACAAACACAATTTGAATACCGCCGAAAGGCTTCCCGGCAACCGGACCGTTCAGGCGAAGGAATTGGTCCATGGCGTCCACCACATCCGCCCTCACCATCGAGATCTCGTCAATAACCAGAATATCGATCTTTTCATAAACTCTGCGGTTCCTGACTTCCTTGATGTCTTCATCCGTGATCATCCGGGGAGGAAGACGGAAAAACGAATGGATGGTGGCGCCTTTGACATTCAACGCGGCGACTCCGGTCGGCGCGACCACCACAATATTCTTCCGCGACACAGAGCGCAAATAATGAACCAGTGTGGTCTTTCCCGTACCCGCCTTACCGCTGACAAAAATCAACGGGACCCCGCTGTCGATCAGGGTGATGATTTGTTGATATTCACCAGTGATCTCGATATTTTCCGGCAGATCGGAAGCGATGGAAAAAGATTCGGCGCGTTCGGCTTTTCCCGCCGCCGCCCGGTTAAGCTCGCCGATATTGACCGGCGTAACACCCAGAATCTCTTTTAATGAATTGATTAAACTCATATTTTAATTGTAGAGACCACGCATTCAATCAAGCGCCGGGCCCCTGCTTCGCAGGGCTAACGCCCGCGATTTCCATGGAGACTTCTTATCTTTCGGCAGATCCCAATTCAAATAGACCGTGTCGGAAAAATCTTTTGCCGCGATCTCGCGGGCAAACGTCGTCTTGCCCGCCTGCCCCGCCATCAGCCGCCTCGTATCCGGCCTGGCGAACCCCGTAAAATAAACAGGGACACTCACGCCGCGTCTCTCCTCAACATCCCGAATGCTGCGCGTTCGGGATTATTTCGGACATATGGTTTACGTTCACTGCGTTCCGTAAACCATGTCCTCAATAAAAAACCCCCGCCGGTATTCCTGCTTTTTCCAGCGAAAGTTTTATCCTTTCCAAGATCATGGACAATTACGAATTGATCATCTTATATTCGGCTTGTCAACATCGGCCCATTGGGCAAAAAGACAGGAACCCGCTTAGCGCTTCTCAATCAAGACCGACCAATAGCCGTTGATTCTCTTCTGTTGGAGGATGGTGTGTCCCTCCTCGCGCACAGACCCAGGCACGTTTTCGATAGGCGGGCCATCATCCAACCAGACCTCCAGGAGCTCTTTGGGCTTCATCCTGGCAAGCTCCATCTTGGTCTTGACGAAATTCATCGGGCACGCGACCCCGCGTAAATCCTTGACGACGTTGGCCCGAAGAACGGGAGAGTCGGCCTCGTGAGGGGAACAAACGGCAGGCCCGCCTGCCGACGGCGAGGCAGGCCCTGCGGCCGCGCACGTGTGGGCCGAAAAGGAAGCCTCTGAGGGCGCTGTCATGGCCACCTTCTTAAGGGGCGCCTTGACCTCCCCTTCCGGCAGCTTGAATTGAAAGGCGCTGTCCATGACATCATAAAGGAGTCTCATCCTGTCCACAAGGGCATAGACTTGCGCCTCTCTCTCTAATAAACCGCTGGTATCGCCGGACTCGGCAATGGTAAGAAGTTCGTTAAAGGCTATGTCCACCAGCCCCGTGTTGATGAAGTATTCGCGGAAATAGTTATAAGTTTCTGTTTCGGATTTAGGTTCCGCGGCCCTCGCAACAAGAAGAAGACGAGAGCAATAAAACACAATATCCTTAAGATGCCGCCCTTTCTGCGAGAGGCTCCCGCCGGAGGCGGCAAGCTCCTCCATGAGCTTGCGGGCCTGCTGGATGTTGCCGAAATCATTCTCGATAAGATCGAACAAGCCGGCCGAGCATTCGCCCTTACCGCGTTCGGCAACCGAAAAGAGCTGATCCGTGTCCCAGTCAAAGTAATAATTTTTATCGTCTTCAAAGTCGGGAATCTCTTTGTATTTTTCGCATATCCCTTTTAAGTCCTCTTTACCTTCGGTCTGAATATATTCCTGAAAATTCTTGTAGCCGTCTTTCTTGGACAAATAGAGGCGGAACAAATCCGTCACGAGCTTGGGGATATCCCGCGCCGCCACCTCTCCCACCTTCTCCGCCAGCCGGGTCTTTCCGTCGCCGACAACGGCACCGGCCACGACGTTATAGGCCGGATAAACCTTGTCGTCTTTGCGCACCACCTTGCCGAAAAATCCGAGATCGGCCATATGATGCTGGCCGCAGGAATTCGGGCACCCCGATATGTTAATCTTCACATCCGACAAGGCATCCAGATCCAGGCCGCACTTTTCCAAGGCGCGCTTGGTGGCGGTGGTGGCCCCCGGCGATAAACAGATGCCCAACTGGCAGGTGGAGGCCCCGGCGCAGGAGAGCATCTTGTCGATGATATAAGGCCTGTTAAAATTATCAAAAGTCTTCTTGAGGAAGTTGTAGAAATTCGGCAGAAATTTCCCCGGGATGTTCCGGATCAAAAAGTTCTGATCCATGGTCATGCGAATCACATTATCGCCAAAGGGTTTTAAAAACCGCGCCAATTGCATCACACTGTCATTGGGGACATGCCCCAGATGAATGGGCAACACAAAGGCAAAAAGACCCTCTTGCTTTTGGGAACGGACAAAACGTTTCTTCCACAACTCAAAATCTTTCTTATCTTCGGCCCCTTCCACAGGAGTTTGGGGATCCCCTCCGGCGTTCTCTATGTCCCGAATCTGCAAGGGCGGACAATTCTCTTTCTGGACAGCCGCGTATTCTTCATGAAACCTTCTTTTAAATTCTTCCTCGCCGAGGGTCTGCCACAGGAAACGCAGGCGCGCCGCATGTTTATTTTTCCGGTTGCCGTATTTGAAAAAAACCGTTCTGACGGCCCGGGTGACATTGTACACCTCAGCATCAGGCACAAAATCAAACAAAAGGTTTGAAACCTGCGACTTGGCCCCCAGACCGCCGGCGACATAGACCTTAAATCCTTTTTGACCGTCTTTAAGCCGGGCGATAAAGCCCACGTCGGCGATGGTGGCATACCCGCGGTCATCCGCCGATCCGGAGAAATTGACCTTAAATTTCCGCGGCAGATTCCACGAATCAGGCTCGGCAATCATCCGGCTGGTGAGGGCAATGGCATAAGGGGTAACGTCAAAGGCCTCGTCGTTGGAGATGCCCGCGTCGTCCTGCGCCATGATATTGCGGATGGTGTTTCCCCCGCCCCCGCGCGAGGTCAAGCCCACCTTTTTCAATTCCCTGATGACAGGGACGATATTCTCCAAAAGGACGTAATGGAGCTGAATCTCCTGGCGGCTCGTCAGATGAATCCATTCGGTGCCATAGGTCTTGGACAATTCGGCGATTCGTTCAAGCTGTTCGGGCTTAACACAAGCCCCGGCACACCGAATCCTGACCATATAGGTATCTTTCTTCCTCTGCTCATAAACGCCGAAAGGCACCCGGCGCACCTTAAGCTCTGTGGCGGAGAGTTCCCCTCTTTTAAACCGGGCAATCCTCTCCTCCAGGTCATTGATTTCCTGCTCCAAACTGTCCGGCAATGTATATGTCTGCAGCGACATCTTAAAACCTTTCCCTAAAGGACATCTTTTTCCTATCCATCACAATTATAATACAGAAATAAGTCATTTCAAGGCTTATTTAAGCCCCCCCTTCAACCTTTTTCCCCTTTAATCAACGATCTCCATTTCCTCCGCCGCGGCGTTTGACCGGACGATCCTGAAGGATTTAACATCCCTACGGCCTCCGGCCAGAGAGACAATCACGTAACTTAGGGACGGGTCATAGGCAAGTCGTATGTCCTCAGCGGAGGGGCGGGCAGGCGAGGCCGGATGGCTGTGATACACCGCAGAGATTTCCAGCCCCTGCGCGCGGGCATCACGGACCACAAAAAACTGATCCTTAGGGTCGAAGGAAAAGTGCTCCAGGCTCTGATCGATGTTCTTCATCTCATAATGCCGAACGATAACGCCGTCCTGACTCGCCAAATAGCCACAGGCCTCAATCGGCGCCTCTTCCTGGGCATGTTTTATAATTTTATCCTGGATGTCTTTCTTAATCTTCACAGCCATTCACTTATTTTATGATTTTCGAAGATCGCAGGTCTTCTGCTGTTCATCAACGAGCTTCGTAATCGCTGGATTCTCGCCGCAGACAGGGCAGCGGGGATTCTTTTTGATGGCGACGGTCCTGAAACTCATCGAAAGGGCATTAAAGATAAGCAAACGGTTGGTCAGAAGCTCTCCTTTGCCGATGAGATACTTCAGGGCCTCAGCCGCCTGGATAGTCCCCAGCATGCCGGCAACCGCCCCCAGGATACCGGCCTGCGAACAGGACGGGACCGCATTCAAAGGCGGCGGGTTCTCAAAGACACAGCGGTAGCAAGCACTCCCGGGTACATAAGTCATGGTCTGACCGTCAAAACGCAGGATCCCGCCGTGGGAGAAGGGCTTACGCGCCAGAACGCAGGCGTCGTTGATAAGAAATTTGGCCGGAAAATTGTCCGTCCCGTCGAGAATAAAGTCATAATCCTTGACCATCTCGGCAATGTTAGCGGCCACGGCGCGCTTATGATAGACAATCACCTGAACATCCGGATTGACAGCCTGTATCTTTTCTCGGGCCGAGATAACCTTCAGTTTCCCCACATCCGGGGTGAAATGAATCACCTGCCGCTGGAGATTGCTTAACTCGACCGCATCCGCATCCACAAGGCCGAGCGTGCCAACGCCGGCCGCGGCCAGATACAGGGCCGCGGGCGCGCCCAGCCCGCCGGCGCCGACAATCAGCACCTTGCCCTCCCTGATCTTATGCTGTCCCTCAACACCGACATCCTGCAGGATAATATGGCGGCTGTAACGCTCCAGTTGTTCTTCCGTAAATTCCATTTATATGCCCTCTAAGGCCTTTTGGATATCCTCGATGATATCTGACGTATCCTCTATCCCGACGGACAACCTCAGCATGGTCTCGCGGACGTTCATCTCGCGCTTTAAGGAGTCGTCGTATTCGCAAAAAATCGTGGAGGCCGGATGCAAGATAAGCGTCCTGTTGTCATTTAAATTGGTCGCCCGGCGCACCAGCTTGAGGCTGTTCATAAACCGGAAACATTCTTCCTTCGATGCCAAATCAAAAGTCAAAAGTCCCCCGACCAGATTGCCGAATTGTCGCCGGGAAATCTGATGATACCGCGAACTTTTCAGTCCCGGGTAATGAACGGCTTTGACCCTGCGATGTTTTTCCAAGAATTCGGCGACCTTGAGGGCATTAGCGCAGGAGGCCTCGATGCGTAAAGGCAGCGTCTCCAAGCCTACGCTCTGCAGAAAGGCATTGTGCGGCGACAGACACGCCCCCAAATTACGGTAGACCTGGCGCCTGAGGCGGTTCATCAAAGTAAACGGCCCGAACTGCCGCGCCTCTTGCGCGAATTTAGGATTTTTGCCCCACTCGAATGTCCCATTATCGATAATCAGCCCTCCCACGGATGTCGCCCCGCCGGAGATATATTTTGTGCTGGAGAGAACCTCAATATCCACGCCGAAATCCGCTGATTTGAACGTATAAGGCGGGGTGAGGGTCGTATCCGCAACGACCAGGATATTCTTCGCCTTGGTCCAATCCGCAATAGCCTTGATATCCACCACCTCGAGCTGCGGGTTGGTGACGGTCTCAAAAAAAACCGCCCGTGTTTTCTCATCGGCGAGAGGCTCCATATTTTTAACATCGGTGAGATCCGTAAATCTCGTTTCCAGCCCCCACTCCTTCAGTGTCTTCATGAACAAGGAGTAGGTGTTGCCGAAGAGGTGTTTGGTGGTAATGATGTTGTCTCCCTGCCGGGCAACGGCCAAAAAGACATTGGAAATAGCCGCCATGCCCGAGGAGAGGGCAACCACGCCGATGGCATCCGTCACGGCACGGACCCTCTGCTCAAAGGCCTCTACCGTGGGATTGCTGATCCGCGAATACATATGCGCCGGCTTCTTCCTCTGAAAAGCGAGCTCCATCTCCTCGCCATTCTTAAACTCGAAGGCCACGTTCTCATAGACCGGCATATGCAAGGATCCGTGCGGGTCCTCTTTCAAAAAGGGGGTGTGCAGGATTTTCGTGATAAACTTTAAATCTCCCATGAAACCTCTCCGCTTCTAAAAGGCGAAGATGACCCCGCCGCCCATAAAGTACAAGAAGTCAATCTCGTCCGCCTCTTTGACGGCGGCCGCGCCATAATTTTCTTTTTTTACGAACTCGCCGTTGAGCTGGACAGAGACCATATCCGGCTGAGACACATTGCAGATTCTAAGCAGCTCGGCCACAGAAACCGAACTTCGATCAATTGTCTGTTCTTTGCCGTTGACTTTAATTTTCATAACGGACTGAACCTCCTTATGTTAGAAAATTCTTCTTTAAAGAGAATTCAGTATAACGCAACGCCACTTTTCTATCAAGGGAAAAAACGGCATGGAAATATGGAAGGCTTCATTTCTTTTCTCTTTTGGGAGGGATGAGCCTGAGGATATCCGATCGGCTGATGATACCAACGAGCTTATTGTCCTTAACAACAGGGAGGTTCACGGAAGGGTTCTCCAGGAAGATCTCACAAGCCTTGACCACGCTGTCCTCAGGGGAGCACGTCAAAGGGTTTTTCTTCATAAAGTCTTTTACTGACCGTGTCTCGGTGATGAGTTCTTCCAACAACAAGTGAATAAGATCTTCCTCACTAATAATTCCCTGGATATATCTTTCCGCATCGATGACGGGAAGGCCGGTGATATGGTGGTCAACAAGGAGATGGATGGCCTCGCAGACATGGGTCTTTGGAGTAACCGTCAAGACGTCTGTGGTCATAATATCCCGGACAACTAAGGGTTTTCTCAAATCGCCCCCCCCTCTAGCCTTCGCCAAAGACCTTGCGTATAGCCGACAAAACCCGGTCCGTCTCGAAGGGTTTGATGATATAATCGGCAGCACCCACCCGAATGGCCTCCATCAGGGCCTCCCGCTGGTCAATGGCCGTAATAACAATAACCTTGGCATCTTCATCCATGGCCAGAATCTCTTCCAGGGCCTGGATACCGTCTTTCTCGGGCATCGTGATGTCCATCGTGACCACATCAGGTTTAAGTTCCTTGTATTTTTGCACGCCTTCATTACCGTCGCTTCCCTCACCGACAACCTCATAGCCGTTGGCTACCAAAATATCCTTCAGCATCAGGCGAATAATCGGCGCATCATCGACTATCAGGATTCGTCCCGCCATGGCCTCACTCTCCTTTTAATCGGGTATTGCAAATATAATTGATCGTCTTGTCGCTTCCCGGAAACGGCAATATATATATGGTACATTTAACATCGTAACGCACAATATAAAACCGGCTTTCAATGATCATGACCTCATCTCTTTCCGCCGCCGTTCCCATCACGAACTCCTGAAAAACAGTGCCTAAAAAGTCATGCACGACCTTCGGGGGGGTGGGCTTCATCGCAATCTCAAAATCACTAGCGAAGACATTGCACACGGCACTGGCCATGATGTTACCGATCTCCTGGATGGTGCTTCGGACGTAGATATTAAATTCTTTTGTGAGGCCAACTTCCCTTTGGAGAATCAGATCGGTTAAGATTAAACAACTCGGGGCATCGGCGTAAAATAAAAATTTAAAGGGCGCGTCTCCCATCATATCCACCATAGAGCCGATGACCTCCGCCTGGTTCTCCTGCGCATTGATCTTGGCGGTCGCCTCTGAGATATCCGTCATATAGGCCCGCTCCAAGGTTATCCTGGCCCCTGATCTGATGAGTTTCGAGAGAACCTGAGAGGCGCGGTCAACACTTAACTGCGCAATCAATTCAACGGCCTTGCTAATTTTTGAATCTTTTTCCATAGAATTAATATTCTATTGGGGGCCCCCCAAACACCGTGCAGTTCACTTTTCCCGTGTTCAAGTCAAACATGATTTTATATCCCTTCTCCCCCCCTGTATGGGAAGCGAGAATATTCATCCTTAATCTTTTAATAATCTCCCCAGCCGCCTCCACATTCTCTTGACCAAACTGGCGGCTCACGCTCTTTACGACATTCGCACCTCCAAATATTTTAGCAACAAATGCGTCTTTTTCCAGTTTAAAAACATTTTTTAATTGACGTAAAAGTTCGGGGATGCCGGTATCGGCGTACTTCTCTTTTTTTAAAATCAACCCCTCATGCGTGGGGCCCGCCTTCGGCAGCATGAAATGGATGACACCACCCACCTTATGAAGAGGGGCGTATAAACAAACCGCCACGCACGAACCCAGGTACGTCGTTATAATAATCGGCGCTTTAGCGACCTGAATATCGCCCACACCTACCGAAAGTATTTTCTCGTCGGACATTGGTCTTAATCAACGGGATTCCATTATAATGAGTTTGGGATCAAGAATCAAGGAAATCTGGCCGTCTCCTAGAATCGTTACCCCTGAGATCCCCTTGACATTGAAAAAATGATGCGATAACGCCTTAATGACAATCTCGCTTTCTCCGATAAGTTTATCAACAACAATGCCCACCTGGCTGTTGCCGTCAGAAATGACGACCACGCGTTTAAGTGTCTGACCGTGCTGTCTTGTCCCTCGAAGATGGATCACATCCTTGAGTTCAATCAAACTTAAGACCTCATCTCTTAATTTCACCGTATCATTCCCGTCGATCGAATAAATCATGTCATCGGCGACTTTGATAATTTCCGTAACCGCCTCAAGGGGAAGCGCATAGATCTCGCCGTCCACAACGATCAAAAGGGCCTGGATAATGGCCAGCGTCAGGGGAATTTTTAAGATAAACGTCGTTCCCTGGCCGATTTCGGATGTGATGTCAATGAACCCATTGATGGCCACAATCATGTTGCGTACCACATCCATCCCTACCCCGCGGCCCGAAAGACCGGTGACCTGCGCGGCTGTGCTAAAACCGGGGAGAAACATCAAGTCCAGCTTCTCCCTGTCCGTCAGCCGCTTGGACTGCTCTTCCGTGATAAGTTTCTTCTTGACGGCGCTGTTGGCCAACACTTCCGGATCCAATCCCTTGCCGTCGTCTTTGACCTCAACACACACGTTATTGCCCTCGTGAAAAGCCTTCAACAGGATCGTCCCCCGGGGGGCCTTCCCCCATTTCTGCCGGGTGGCCACATCCTCAATCCCATGGTCGATGGCGTTGCGAACCATATGAGTCAAAGGCTCTCCAAGGCTGTCGACAAGATTCTTATCCAATTCTGTTTCTTCTCCCTCGAGAAGCAAATGGATATCTTTCCCTAAATCTTTCGCGATATCCCGGACAATGCGGTTAAACCGGATGAAGACTCCCTTGATGGGAACCATCCGGGCCTGCATCACAGCCGCCTGAATATCAGAGGCTACCTTGCCCAAAATCCCCGTCGTCTCGTCGATCGAATGAATCTCGCCCGCCAAATAACTCTGGCTGATGTGCTGTTCCAAATGATCAAAATGGATATTCAAATCGTCCGCTTGTTTGAGGATGCGTCTTAACACCGGACTATCCTTGGAGGCCGTTAAACTCCGCAGATCCCTCGTTAAAGTCACAAAACTTGATTTTATATGCGCTGTCGAGCGCATAAAATCCCTTTGAGAGAGAATTTCCTCGCTCAAAAGGGCAACCAGCCGTTCAAACTGGGCCCGAATGGTGACCAATTCTCCTGATAAGTTCATCAATGTATCCAATTTATGCGCCTCAATACGAATCGCGGCTGTTTGAGTCAACGAGCTCGTGCCCCTGACCTGTCCCTGGAGAACGCTGCTAAGGGATGTGCTCTCATCTTCTTTTGTTTTATTATCCACCCCTCCCAAGGAAGGATTCTTAAATTGCTCCTCCATCAGTTCTTTGATCTTTGTGGTTGTTATCTGTTCAATGGATATAATATTCACTTGTCCAACGGACAACAGGGGAATGATTTCCTTCTCTTTAAGAACCGTGCAGAAAAGAATATCGATAAGAAGCGCCCCTTGAGCCGAATCATCAATAAATTCCGGCCGCGGGGACATCAGCACAACGATACCCTTGTTTTTGAGATGCTCTTCTACCAAAAGGGCCTTCATACTTCTTAAGGACGCGCTTTCCTCAAGGGAAACCGTAATCTGATAAACCTTGTTTTTGTGGTCCACAGCCTGGATCAACGCTCGCCGTTCTGCTTGCAATTGGACTGCTTTTTCCAGCAAATTGATTCTTTCCGCAGGAACAGATCGAACCTCTTTTTTGGCTTTACTTTTTTCCCCGCCTACAAGACCTTCCACATACGCCTTCAGCGCCTGGACAACGGGAGCGGTATCTATAGGAACTTTTTCCTTACGTCTCAAAGAGAGCACACGGCTGTTGATCACATCAATGCCCTGAAAAAGAGGAAGAAACATATCCGGCAGCGCCTCTCCTTTCTCACGGACAATCGCAAGGATATTTTCCATCGCATGGGCTACTTCCTGGACATCGACGACATTGACCATCCCCGAGGATCCCTTAATGGTGTGCATGATCCTAAAGAGGGTATTGATCATGTCCGTATTAGCCGGATCCTTCTCCAGGGCAACCAGATCATCGTTAAAATGCTCAATATTTTGCTCGGTATCATCCAGATAAACCTCAAGATATTTTTCATCAATCTCAAGAGATGATGAAGAAGACACCTTCTTGGAAGTCTTCTCCTTATCATCTTTCTTTTGTGTATCTAAGGGAAGGGGGCTCTGCGCTCCCAGAAATTTTGCCATCCTTGCGAGGATTTCTTCGACGTCTGTCGCCTCCTCATTCTTCTCCTCCAAATCCTTCATCAAGGCCTTCAGCGCCTCCAATGCCGCCCAGGAGAGTTCTACCGATTCCTCGGTGAACCTAAGATTATATTCATCAATATGTTTAAACAGGGTTCCAAGCTGATGAGCCATGCTGACAATCTTCCCCAGGCCTATGAGGGAGGCGGCGCCTTTGATGGTATGCACTGTCTGGAACATCCTTTCCATGTCCTGAGGCGCGATTTCTGTTCCTTCCTGAAAAGAAGTCCTTGCCAGAAGAAGTTTCTCTTCGAGTTTCCGCATATGGGTTTGGGCCTCCGTGAGAAACTCTCTTATGATTTCCTGGCGTTCACTGGTCGACATATCTTTCCCCTGTTTTAATAAATGATTCTTAACTCAAACCGGCCACTTTTTGAATTCCCTCAGCGATATCTTTGCTGTCCAGTTCGACATCGACCGCCCCCCGCTCATAAGCCATTTTAGGCATCCCATAAACCACACAGCTTTCCTCGTTCTGGCCGATCACAAAAGCCCCTTGCTTGTGCATCTTTTCCAGTCCCCTGGCGCCGTCATCCCCCATACCGCTTAAGATGACACCGATCACATCGGACGTGCAGGTCTCGGCGACAGAATCAAAAAGGACATCACAGGAGGGGCAGTGCGAAGAAACTTTTTCCTGCCCGCCAATACTTAATTGAAGCTGATGGCCGCGGCGCTTCAGACGCATTTGAAATCCCCCCGGCGCCAGGTAACATGTCCCCTGATAGATGCTCTCGCCGTCTTCCCCCACCTTCACCTTCATAGGAGACCGAGAATCCAGTCGTCTGGCCAGGCTTTCAACAAATTGCGATGGCACATGTTGAACCCACACAATCGGCTTCATATGTGCCGGCAGATGAGGGATAACATCTAATGTGGCCTGCACCCCCCCGGTTGAAGATCCCATCGCGATCACATTGACCTCCCGTGCTTTGGAACTGAGCCCCGACAATACTCCCTCCCGTTTAGATAAAGCTGGTTTATATTTTCCACGTATATCCTTGAGTCTTCGCTGGAGGACAATAACCTCTATCTTCTCAACCAATGCCCCGATAATTTGGTTGACCCCTTCTGTCTCCTCGCTGGGCTTATGCAGGAAATCCACCGCGCCATATTCCAGGGCCTCAATGGTGGTGGCGGCTCCCTCATACGTCAGAGAACTGAGCATCACAACAGGTCCGGGCCATTGATGCTTAATCTTTTTCAGACACTCCAAACCGTCCATCACCGGCATCTGACAATCCAACACCAGAAGATCCGGATTGGTCTCTTGAACGAGATCAATGGCCTCTTTGCCGTTTGAGGCAGAACCCACAACCTGAATTTTTCCCGACGACTCGATTCTTTCCTTCAAAACCTTAAGAAAGAATATCGAATCATCCGCAATGACGAGACGAATCATTCCTTCTGATATATTCCTGTATAAACAAAGCGTAAATGAGAACGAATATCGTGTAGACTCTCCGCCATACTAGTGAAAAAATATCCCCCCTGAATCAGATTCCTCTCGATAAGACTAACCACCTTCTGTTTTGATGCCCTGTCAAAATAAATCATCACGTTTCTTAAAAAAATAATATCAAAATTTCCTATAGGGAATGTCGTGAGCAAATTATGCTGTAAAAATTTCACGGAGTGAACGATATCCCTGTGCAGGTAAAATTGTTGTCCTTTATAAGACGTATCCGTCTCGACAACATCAAAGTATTGTTTTCTCAAATACTGGGGCATGCGTTCAACGCTGCGCTCGCTGTAAACGCCCTTTCTGCAAAAATCCAAAACGGCACTGTTGATGTCAGCGGCATAAATAATAATATTCCATTGGGGATGATTCTTAAAAAACTCCTTGCACGCAATGGCAACCGAATAAGGCTCCTCCCCTGTCGAACAGCCCGCCGACCAAACCTTAAGCTCCGGCTTCCCGCTCGTCTCTTCCCTCTCCAGAAGAGATGGAAAGATTGTCTTTGTGAGAAAGTAGAAGTGCTCAGGGTGGCGATAAAAGAACGTTTCATTGGTTGTAATGGCGTTAATGAATATTTCCATCTCTTTGCTGTGCGGCTTGTCGATCATCTCTAAATAATCCTTAAAATTATCGATCTCCAGTTCTTTGAGTCTTTTACGCAGCCGTGAAATCACCAGCGGCTTTTTGGTAACCAAAAGCTTCACGCCGGAAGCCTCATACATAATATTCCGCAGGGCATGAAATTCATCGTCGCTTAACTGAGATATATCCACCTTGCGGTGTTCCCCTTCTATTCTTTGAAACTCAACGCCTTGATGTCCTCTAAGATAGATTCGTTTAATCTTCTCAAATCCAGAATAATAATCATGCGATCCTCCAGCTTGCCGATGCCTTTAATGCACTCCCGTTTAATTCTCATTTTCACGCTGGGGGCCGGGGCGACAGAGGAGGCGGGAATCTTCACATTATCCAGAATTTCATCAACCACAAAACAAATTTGTGCCTCATCCACATCCACGACGATCATCTTGGTCTCATTGTCAAAAGCCTTTTCTTCAAGTCCGAATTTCTTGCGCAGGTCAAAGACGGGGATGATATTACCCCGGATATTAATCACGCCCAGGGTGAAATCCGGCATCTGCGGCACGGGGGTAATCTTCCGGGCATGAATCACCTCCTTAACACTGGTGATATCAACCGCGTACTGTTCATCCGCAAACATAAAGCAGACTACCTGCGAAATCTTCTCTTCTGTCCGTCCCTCGCGTTCTTCCATGATCTTAAACCGTTAAACCTTAATATCCCCTTAATTGTGTCTTGATCTGTTTCATCAGCGCCCACCGGTCCCCTTCATCGATACCCACAAATTGAACGCCGATCTCATAGATCTGGTCCGGGACAAGCACCTCAACGCGAACAACCGAGGCCAGAATAGTAATGGGTTCTGGCCTGGAAACTTTGTCTTCTCGATAAAACTCATTTTTGTACTTCTCCCATCCGGGTATTGTAATTTCCATTTTCAGGATATCCCCGATATGATATTCTGTCTTTGATTCAAAGAGAGCCCCGCCGAGACTGTAATTTTTGACCCTGCCCTCTTCAAAGATATCTTCCTCCTCAGGGGCCTGAAAGACATACCTTTCATAACGCAGCATGTGATGCTGCCCCAGACGGATGTAATGCCTGCGTTCCATAGGCAAAATTTCTTCTTTCATCGACTCACCTTGCTGTCGATCAGACTAATCAAATGATGAATCTCATCTTTGGCTATCTGCGCATCGGCGCCGGCGGCCTCACACTGTTTAATAAGCTCTTCGGGGAGGGCGGGGGAAAACACAACACAAGGAAGTTTATTAAGAAGAGGGTGTTCCCGCACCCTTCGAATCAATTGAAATCCATCCAAATGCGGCATCTCAATATCCGTAAGAAGCAGATGAAAATGTTTAGAAATATCGTGAAAATCGGGCGATTGGGCAAGATCCTCCAAAATTTTCCAGGCCTCAAGGCCGTTATTGGCTATAAATATATCATAACCCGCCTCTCGGGTATACCGAGCGAGTAATTTCTGAATAAAAGTCGAATCTTCAACAATAAGGATTTTCTTGCTCGAGCGGTCAAAATCGGCCTGGGGAATGGGGAGAGAGGCAGCGGCGTCCTCTATCCCTCCTCCCCAATTAATATCCAAGGCGATTCTCTCAAAATCCAATAAAAAAAGTATTCGATTCTCCAGCTTTATGACGCCAAGCACATAACGCCCCCTGGATTGAATCAAATTGGAGGGCGGTTCAATTTCTGACTTGAGGATACGATGAATACTCGTCACCTGATGGACCCAGAATCCAACCGCCTGATTTTGACGAAACCTGGAAACGATGATGCGGCTTTTTTGAAGATTATATTCAACACAGATACCGAAGTGGCGGGCTAAATTAACAACAGGAATGATCTTGCCCCGAAGATTGATGACGCCGGAGATGGAAGGATGCGCCCCGGAGACAGGGACGATACCCGTGGCAGCCCGAATAATTTCCCGCACCTGCATCACATCAATCCCATAATGTTTCTCTCCCAAGCAAAACTCAACAATGCGTATTTTACGCGAATCCTTTACGCTGGCTGTATCACACTTTGGGCTATTTTTTCTATCGATCATAAGCTACACACCATAGGATGATTCGTTGAAATGCGCATTAGGAAATTTCGGCCGATTGACAAGGAACCTTTAGACTGTTGAATGACACGAGATAATGCGGGATGTTTATATATCAAAAAGAAACCAGCGTTTTACAGTACTTTTCATTTTTGCCGGTTACCTTAAGAGATCTATCCTTTTTCAGAACCATCGTTTTTCTTATTCGCCTTTTTTTTCGGTAAAGACCACTTGGCGCCGCTCTCTCCCGCGGCCACGTCCGTTACGCCCCGTTTGGCGTCATCGATTTTAAACTGATTGACCAACGCCTCGAGGGTCTCCACCTGTTTATCCATCTCCATAGCTGAGGCCGACATCTGTTCGGAGGACGCGGCATTCGATTCAACGATGGAGGTGCTCTCCTCCATGGCCGTCGCCTGTTTTTGCGTGGCGTCTGATATGGATTCGAGTTGTTCGGCGATCTTCATGATCCGGCCCACGATTTCCTTCAAATTCTTGCCGGCTTCGGCCGAAAGCTGCGCCCCGTCCCTGACCTGCTTGGCGCTTTCGGTCATGAGTTTCGAGATTTCACTGGCGGAAGCGGCGCTTCGTTCCGCGAGTTTGCGCACCTCATCGGCCACGACCGCGAACCCTTTGCCGTGTTCACCGGCACGCGCCGCCTCAATAGCCGCGTTCAGCGCCAATAGGTTCGTCTGGTCGGCGATATCCGTAATCAGTTCCACCGCCTCCGTAATCTGCTTTGAACCACGCTCGATGACGGCCATCGCCTCAATGGTGTTCTGCATCCCTTCATTGACCTTCTCGATGCCGCTGACGGCCTGTTGCACCATCTCATTGGCCGAACGCGCGTTAAGCGCGTTGGACTGGACCGCGCTGGAAAGCTCCTCGAACGTGGCGGTCTGCTGCTGGGCGCCGTCGGAAATGCCGGCCGAGACCGAAGTAATTTCCTTCGAAGCCCCCATCAAATGCGTGGCCGACTGCCGGATACTGTGGACAATATTTTCCATTTTCTCAAGCATCTTATTAAAAGCAACAGCCGTTCTCCCTACCTCATCGCGGCTCTGTATGATTATCCGTTGACTCAGGTTAGAAGTCTGTTCGATAGTTTCCATGGTTGAAAACAGCAAATTGATAGGAGTAATAATCGTCCGTGAAAGCATATAGGACACAACGGCTGCAATGATGAGCGCTATAAGGGTAATCGGAACAACGTCCAACAAAACTTTTTTCCAGAGGGTCTTCAATTCAGAGATATTGATAACCATCCGCAAGACTCCCTCTTTTACATTATCAATAGGGAGAACCATATACAATAACCCATTCTTGAAGTCGATAAAATGACCTTTTTCTTTCTGCTTCCACTCGCTTTGATATTGTGCGAGAATCGTTTGGACATCTTCCCGCTGGGTTGCATAATCACTTAACTGTTTTTTTCTGTCCTCAACAATATCCCTAATACTTTCCCATTTTCGGTCATCCCGAGAGAGTTTCCTAAACAATTCTTCTGCGTTTTTTAGATTGTTTTCAAGGGTTTGGGCATAGGTCGGAGAATAGACCGAGCGCAGTACACCGCCTCTTTTAGCATCGTAGACAACCCCAAAATCCTCGTTGGCAAGATCGGTCTTTCCCTGGACAAAGAAAAAGAGGAGTTTTTCATTGGCTTGATACAGCTTAAAGGCCTTCTCATCCTGAACATTGGCATAATTCCCCCCTCCAACAGAAAGTTCCATGAGATTCAGGACAGGTTGAGCAGAAACCCTTGCCACATCTATTGTGTGCCTGAGCGTTAAATCGAACTGACTTTTATACCGGACGAACCCGAGCAGGAGACTCATACACAGCAACAGAATAATCGGCCCGCCGGCAATACGCTGACTTATGGAAAAAAATGACTTTTTGTCTTCCATGATAATCTCCCATAGTTTGTTAAAAAATTTTCCTAAGGAACAACGCGTTCAACCTTCAAGGATATTCTTGCTATTGATGATAGCGCCTATCCCAAACCCGATGCCCTTAATACCCATGGCGTCCTAATGCAATACTGCAACCCTTCTCGTACAGAAAAAAAAGAACAAAGGGCTTACTGCCTCTCATTTCATCATTAAATCACACAGTTTCAAAAATAGGCTGCAATAAACTACCGCTTCGTAACCCCATTTCTAAAGAACTCCGAAAATCCGGTATGACACGAAATGCATGCCTTGCGCTCGAGGGATACATGTCCAGAGCCCATTAAATCCCCTCCCTCATAGGTATAAACCCCGTATTGCGGTTCTCCCAACAAATGTTCCGTTACAAACAGGACCTTAATGTCAACCAGTTCCATAACAGCCGTTAGCCCGTCGGCAAACTCTCCTTTGCCTGCCAAGTAGGCCTCTTTTTGCTCAGGATTGACGCGTACATTGTAGAAACTTCCCTGACCATCCTGAATCCAATTATATGTCTTAAATGTCTCTTTAATAATGGCAGGCGCATCTGATTGTAAGATTGTCTTATTGCCGGGGATACTCCCTGTGGCAACGATAGGCCATCCTTCCCAACCTTGGGGAAAATCGGCATTTGATTTCGCACAGGCGGTGGTAACAGTTATCGTAGCCAATATCCCGGCTATGACCAAAGTAAAAAAAATACGGTAACACTTTCTTTGATAATCCATTTTTCTCCTCCTTTTTTGGTACTTTGTTGAAAAATATTTTTTCTCTAGATCGAGAACATTGGGCATTGCTTCTTGAGAAACATGATGGGCATCCCTCAATTTTTGTCAAAATACAAAAGAAGACTGAAGTGTCGCCTCATTTGAGACGGATCCGTCTTTGTCCACGCGGCGATATTCCAGTTTGAGCGCGTTGTACGATGTCAATTCATAGCGGAGTCCCATGGTGTAGGAGGTCTCATCCTCAACCAAACCTTGGAAGAAGGGATCCCTGTCCGCTATCCGAAGCCAATCATAGCGGAAATAAGGCTTGTATTTGCCTATTTTGTAGGCCACCTGTCCGTAGGCCGCAACCGTTGTATCCCCAAGAGTGGTATCATGATTATCATGATCCGTCACCATACCCTCCATGATCAGCTCATACGGGTCCAGGAGATAAAGGATGTGCATGCCGTATATGTCCTCGTCAATCTCGGCGCCGCGATCGGTTGTATCGGCCTTCTCGGGAATAGTGTCGTGCAGATAATTGGCGCCAATGCCAAGGCCTTCAATGGCCTCCGGTTTATAGGTGCCCCGAATGCCTGCCATCTTGGAGTCATTGTCGTCCTCAATCAACTGGACCTCATCGGCGATGGTTCCCCGGCCGTTGGCGACATTGGAGGCATAGGAGAGAGAACCTCCGGGTGCTTCCAATATCCCGCTGAATTCCAATCCGACATAGTGAACAGGCAGAATACCCCCGTCATCCTCAACCCGGTACATGATAGGTCTCGAAGTCGTTGTCTGCATCCATGTCCCATGATGAAACTGTTGATTCCAGTAACCAAGCGCGGTGTGCCCACGCCCGACGGCGATTTTGAGCCAATCCTGCATATCGTACTTTAACAGCACCCGCTCCACGTCGAGGACATTAGATCCATTGGATCTAAACTCAAAAAGCGTTTCATTAAAGAAACTGAGCTTGTCGGAGATTTGAGAGGTGAGAAATAGGTCGACACCGCCGTTGGTGAAATGGTTGGTGTCGCTTTGTGTATCGTTACTGTAGTCGCTCTGGGAATAATCATATTGGACATGCCCGAACCCATGGAGCTCCAGTTTTGGGGCAGCGGCCTCCTCAGGAAGGCCTGAAGGAAAGGCGGACACACCGGCCTGCTGGACATCCGTCAAAGACGACTTCAAGGATTTATTTTCGCTGACCAGCTGGTTAACGATTCCCCTGAGCTCTCTGACCTCGCGCTCCAGTTGTTCCATGCGGCCGCTGTTTATGGTGATCAGCGTCGAACCATCATCCGCGAAACTGTAAGGCGCAAGAACAAGAAGGAAAATCAACGCTGCAAAAAGTGATTTTAGATTGTGTTTCATTCTCCACTTCTCTTGATTGACGGCCAATCTTTTTTAATCTTTCTTAAAACTAACATATCGACTCTTTATTGTCTACACTTTTTATGAGAATCTTTTACAGCCATTAAGCAGCCGACAAGATAACGGATTCTTCTCTAACAAAAAGACAGCATTTCAGTTACGGAAATAATCTTCTCGCGCGGCTTGCCGTTGGCCTGGCCGCGCCTGATCTCTTCGGCATCAATTCTTTTCCAATCCGCAAAACGGACCACTTTAATATTTTTCCCCTTTAAGAGGCCGATCAGCGCCTGCGTATCGGGCTGGGCGCACGGTGTCAATTCTCCCGCATCTTCCAGGATGTTCTTGACGGTCTCCTCGCTGTCTGGCTTATTGGTCCCGATAACGCCTGAGGGCCCGCGCTTAATCCAGCCTGCCGCGTAAATGCCCGGCAGAACTTGTCCTTTGTCCATCACGCGGCCTTCCTTATTCGGTATCGTTCCCCCCTCCTCATCAAAAGGGACACCCTCCATAGGGATGCCGCGGTAGCCCACACTCCTGAAAAACAGGCCGCAGAGAAGCGTCTCTTTCTCTCCTGTGCCCCTGGCCTTTTGGTGCCCGGCTTCACCTGCCAGTTGATTCTTCTCTAATATAACCTCTTCCACACTGCCGCGGCCTCCTAAAGCCACAGGACTTTTGCAGAAATGAATGAAAAATTTCTTTCTTTTCTTCGATTGCCCAAGAGCGGCAAACTGCTGAATGGTCTCAAAATTCTTTCGGGCGCGGGCATTTTTAGGGTCATCGAGCTCAAGACGGCTGGCCTCGTTGATTTCTAAATCTTTCGGGTTTACCACAGGGTCGCAATCGGCCAATTCCCCGAACTCCCGAATCTCCACAGGCGTAAACGCCGCCTGCGCCGGCCCCCGGCGGCCAATCATATGCACCTCCTCAATCCTGCTTTTTGCCAAGGCCTCTAACGCATGTTGAGCAATATCAGTATGTTTTAACTCGTCTACGGTCTTGCATAGGATACGGCAGACATCGACAGCCACATTCCCCTGACCGATGACCACAGCCGCCTTCTGGGAAAGATTGAAGTGCCGCTCACGATAATCCGGATGACCATTGTACCAAGCCACAAACTCGGTCGCCGTATGGCTGCCGGACAGGTCCTCGCCCGGGATGCCTAATGTTCGATCAGTTTCCGCACCATAAGCGAAAAGGACGGCATCATAGAAACGCCTTAATTCAGCAATGCTGATATCCCTGCCGACGGCAACGTTCCCCAGAAAGGAGAAATTTCCCTTCTCGGCGATCTTCTCATACACCTTGGTGACGTTCTTGATTTTGGCATGATCCGGGGCCACCCCGTAGCGCACCAGCCCAAACGGCACCGGCAGGCGGTCGAACATGTCCACCGTAACCTTATCCGAGCGTAACAGGGCATCCGCGGCGTAAAATCCGCTGGGCCCCGCCCCGACAATCGCCACCCGCAGCGGCCTTTGACTTGTCCCGACTCCGCCAGACATAAATTTTCTCCCGTCATTTTTCTTCATTCCCTTTCATGAAGGAAATGACGAGGCTCGCCTACAAAATATTCAATGGGCGGCCTTCTCTGAAAAATTGGCCTCAAAAAAACAATATTTATAGTTGCATCCCATCTCCCCGTTGTCAAGCCGCAAATTTACTATTTGCCCTTGACATTAAAAAAGATTTTGATAATCTAAGGGACATGATTATTGGCATCCCTAAAGAAATTCATCCCGGGGAACGACGCGTCCCCCTCATCCCTTCCTGCGTGGACCGGCTCGTTAAAAAAGGCGCCAATGTCCATGTCGAACAGGGCCTCGGTACTTCCATCCATATCAGCGATGAACAATACCAAAAAGCAGGCGCCAAAATTGTGGACAGGCGTTCTCTTTTATCATCCGCGGATATCATTCTGCGCTTTCGTAAACCCCCTTTAGGAGAAATCGGCCTCCTTAAAAAAGGCTCTATCCATATCAGTTTCCTTGATCCCTTCAACGAAGCCTCTTTGATCGAGGCGTTTCTTCATAATCATATCAGCGCCATCAGCATGGAGATGATCCCGCGCACGACCTTAGCCCAGAAGATGGACGCCCTCAGCTCCCAGGCGAACCTCGCCGGATACGTTTCCGTCATTCTGGCCGCCGAACGTCTCAACAAAATCATCCCGATGATGACGACCCCCGCCGGGACAATCGCGCCGGCGCGCGTGTTTATCATCGGGGCCGGGGTCGCCGGTCTGCAGGCGATCGCGACGGCCAGACGTCTGGGCGCGCGCGTGGAGGCCTTTGACACGCGCCCCGTTGTGGAAGAGCAGGTCCACTCGCTGGGCGCGAAATTCGTCAAAATTGATTTAGGGGAAACCGGCCAGACCAAAGACGGCTACGCCAAGGCCTTGACCCCCGAACAGCTCCAGAAACAGCGCGAAGGCATGGCAAAAGTCTGCGCCTATTCGGATATTGTTATTACAACCGCCCAGGTCTTCGGCCGCAAGGCGCCGGTCATTGTCACTGAAGATATGGTTACCCAGATGCAGCCGGGCAGTGTCGTCGTTGATATGGCCGTTGAAACCGGCGGCAACGTGGAAGGCTCGCAACTGGACAAAGAAGTCGAGATAAGCGGCGTGCGCGTTATCGGCCTGGGAAACCTCCCCGGCCACGTGGCCGTCCACGCCAGCCAGATGTACTCCAATAACCTGATGAATCTGATTGAATCTTTCTGGAATACGGAACAAAAAGCATTTGTGCTCGATGCTGTCCATGAAATCATCAAAGGCTGTCTGATCACGCATCAGGGGCAAATTGTTAACGGACGCCTGAAAAATTTTTAAGTTTGGCATCTTCTGGGATCGATTCCTCCCCCCTTAATGGGGGAGGCTGGGTGGGGGTGACAATTTAAATCTTCACCCTCCCCTCACCCCTCCCGTCGAGGGAGGGGAATTTTAGGGAAAAATCCGCCAAACTTAGGATTTAAAAAATAGGAGTGGATTATGGAAACGCATCTTGATCCTATTTCTCTCATCAACCTTATATTCCTTTTCGTCATCGCGATATTTCTGGGCGTCGAACTGATTTCCAAAGTCCCCTCGATTTTGCACACGCCTCTGATGTCGGGGTCCAACGCCATTTCGGGGATCACGATCGTCGGCGCGCTTCTGGCCGTCGGCCTAACCCCCGGCAGTACCTTATGCACGGTTTTAGGCATATTGGCCGTTATCTTTGCCACCATCAACGTCGTCGGCGGGTATCTGGTCACCGACCGGATGCTGCGCATGTTCAAAACCAAACCAACCGAGGGCAAAAAGTGAGCCTGACGATCTTTATCACAATTTGCTACATCATTTCTTCCGTCCTGTTTATCATTGGACTCAAACGCATGAGCTCGGTTGTCTCGGCGCGCAAGGCCAACCAGCTCTCCGCCGTCGGGATGCTGATTGCCATCGTCGCCACCCTTTTAACGAGCGGCTTGATGGAATGGCAGTGGATCGTCTTTGGGCTGGCCGTGGGAACGGCGATCGGCATATTGGCGGCGGTCAAAGTGGTCATGACCTCAATGCCGCAGATGGTTGGTTTACTGAATGGTTCCGGGGGGTTGGCGAGTTTTATCGTCGGCTGGTCCGCCTATCATTACCAGCCCGGCGCCTCTTTGCTGACGACCATCAGCACGTATCTGGCGATTTTAATCGGCGGGGTGACCTTCACGGGAAGTTTCGTCGCCTGGGCCAAGCTGGAGGAAAAATTCGTCACCGGCAAACCGATCCTTTTTGCCGGACAAAAGATTGTCAACTCGCTTCTTCTGGGGGCGCTTGTTGTCGGCGGGATCGTCTTTTGCGCCCATCCGGTGGATAATTATCCTTTATTTGCCGTCATCATGGTTTTGTCCCTCATCTTAGGCGTTCTTGTCGTTATCCCTATCGGCGGGGCGGATATGCCGGTCGTGATTTCCCTATTAAACAGCTACTCAGGCATGGCCGGGGCGGCGACGGGATTTGTGATTATCAACAGCTTGCTCATTGTGGCCGGATCACTGGTGGGCGCCAGCGGCATCATCCTCACCAAGATCATGTGCAAGGCGATGAACCGGTCGCTCGCCAACGTCCTTTTCAGCGGGTTCGGCAGCGTGGTCAAAAAAGAAAAAACCGACGTCAAAGGCGAAGCGAAACCCATCAGCGCCAAGGACGCCTATTATGTCCTCGAGGCGGCGCGCTCGGTGGTCTTTGTCCCCGGTTACGGGATGGCGGTCGCGCAGGCCCAGCACGCGGTGCGCGAATTGGGGAAGATCCTGGAAAATAACGGCGCCGAGGTGCGTTACGCCATCCACCCCGTGGCCGGCCGCATGCCCGGACACATGAACGTCCTCTTGGCCGAGGCCGATGTCCCTTACGATCAGCTTTTTGAAATGGACGCCATCAACCCCGTGATCGACACGATCGACGTGGCCGTTGTGATCGGCGCCAATGACGTGGTTAACCCGGCCGCCCGCCACGACAAATCCAGCCCCATTTACGGCATGCCCATCATCAACGTCGACAAGGCCAAAACGGTGTTTGTCCTCAAGCGCTCCATGCGTGCAGGCTTCGCCGGCATTGAAAACGAATTATTCTATTTTGACAACACCCGCATGCTTTTCGGCGACGCCAAAGAATCCGTTCAAGCCCTCATCGCGGAATTCAAGTCGGTATAAAAATCACTGGCAGGTCGTCACCGCAACCTATCACCTATCAATCCCGACTTCCGCGCAGGCGAAACGTCGGAGTTATCAACTTTTTTCAGAGCCCACCGAAGTCCTTCATCATATCGCCCAGGCCGGGCATGGCGAATTTTTCATAGTCGGCCGGCGGTTCAAAAAGGTTCGCGGGCTGCGGCCCCGTTTTCAGATTTTTGTATTCCATGCCCCAGGAGCCGTCCACGGCCTCGACCTTGACCGGGATCTGCCCCGCCCGCAGCCACTGGTAGACGGAAACGCTCTTGCCTTTTTCCGTGTAGGTGACCTTGAACTTATCCGCGGAGGCGCCGTCAACCGGTTCGGCCCCCATCGCCACGCGCTCGGTCTCGCCTTCAAACTCCTTGGCCACCTTGGGCGCCGACGACATATTTACGAGCTGTTCCATATACATCTTGTCCACGGGCATGAGCATCCAGGTAAGGTTCTTGTCCCGGCGGATGATCATCACGCTCTCCGGCATCTCCATGCGAACTTTGTCCTTCGCCGCATAGATCTTTGCGTTGACAATCTCTTTTCCCGTACGGCTGACCATGTCCGCCGAAAACTCCTGCGCCCCGGCCCAACCTGCGGCCAGA
>MHGQ01000061.1 GCA_001805645.1 Omnitrophica WOR_2 bacterium RIFCSPHIGHO2_02_FULL_50_17
CGGGTCGGCAACCAGCTTCTGAAAATCAAACTTGCTCTTATTGTAAAAAGACAGCTTGGCCTTTTTCTTGAGGACCATTTCCGCGGCTTCCGGGGAAAGACCTTTCGTTTGTGGAAGATACTGCAATACGATCTGTTTTGTCGGCTCAAGGACGCAGTCCAAACGCCGCAAAACTGTAAGGGGCAGGATTACCCGGCCGTATTCGGACTGCTTGTAATCGCCTCGCAGCAGGTCCGCGATGCTCCAAATAAAATTTGCCCGTTCTTTAAAATTATTGGTCATACATTCTAAACCTTCCTATCTTATCATTCTTCCTAAACTGTTTAAGGGTCCTCCTTAAAGGTACGCCAAAATTTTCTTTTCTAACACTTTCTTAAAATCCCGCAGGTGCATGGTGTGGCTTGCAGGAAGAAACTTCTTTAACTCTGTTTGAAAATTGGTGTTTTCTTTTTGCAGGAGTTTCAGCACTTTTTTTAGATTTTCTTTCGTTCTTGCCGCAGGATAATCACCGGACAAAAGAAAGAAATAGTCATAAAAATCGCGCGGCTTGTGTCTGTCCAACAGCGCATCAAGCTTGCCGAGGATAATGTCATCCAGATCCAGATGCACAAGAGTGTAGGCCGGAATGTAGCCGCTTGTGATCAGGGCCCTTGTCTTCTTAAACGCCTTACCCCTTCTCAACGAAACTTCAATCTGAACGTTTATCTTCATGTCATATGCCTCGAATACGGCAATTCCCAGATAACCGCCCGTCGTTTCTGCGGCTTCCGTGACATGGACGGGCATTCCGGTCTTCTCTATATTAGCCAGTGTATTCGTGAATAATTCCTCGATTTCTTTATGAGTAACGCCTATCCCTCTAAAATCCAAATCTTCTGAAAACCGGGGACTTTTTAGAATAATACGCAGGGCTGTCCCCCCTTTAAAAAGCAGTTTTTCTGAGCCGGGATTCTGGTAGAGATAAGACAAAAAAAGATGCTGGCAGTATTCACGTACCACATTCTGGGTGGATGTCTGCTGAAATTTAGTAAATTTTTCTAGGTTTTCTCTGCTCAGCATAAATTTCCGTGACTTTCTTGAGGAGACCCTTGCGTTTGAAAATCCGGACAAATTTCAAGAGCTTTCCTTTGTTGATCTTTTTAATGTCCAAGCGGTCATTAAGCGATATTTTCTTGAGATCCACAAAATAGAGATAATCGGCAAGAGCTTTTTCAGGCTCTGCCAATAAAACCACATGGCCTTCCAGAGTGGCCGGACTGTAACCAGTGAAAACTCCTTTTTTAATCCGCTGATAGGAAAAGACGCCCTTTGGCGTTTTAAATTCGCGGGTCGGCTTGGGTGTAACCGAGGTGACAGTGTAAACGACCTCGGGAATAATGCCGTAATGTGAAAGCGCTGATTCGAGGGAAATATAGGAAGGCTGATAAAGCTTGTTGGCAATCGTATAAAGAGATGGATGACTGTCTTTGAGTATATAATAATTATTACGCAGCTTTAAGAACAGTCCGCTCTTGAGATTACGGGAAATGAAAACCGACCCCGTCTTTGGCGAGATGCCAAAGATATCATAAAACTCGCGGGGCGTAAAAATCACAAGGCCGCTGTTTCTTAGCTTTTCTTGAACTTGTATACGATTTAGTTTCTTAACCATATTGTAGAATAAATGAATTGTTAGAATAATAGACCAAAACGGGAAGGATGTCAAGAATTATATCAAATGCAGATATATGACAAAGGGAATCAGAAAGGAAGCTGCTCGATATCCTCCGGCTTTCGGATATTATAAACCTGAAGATCCGGATCGATTCTGCGAATCAACCCTTTCAGGACATTGCCGGGGCCGATTTCCAAAAATATCCGCACCCCTTGAGCGGCTATGGAGAGAATGGAATCCACCCATTGGACAGAAGACGTCATCTGACAGGCGAGATTCCGTCGGATTTGGGCAGGGCCGCTTGTCGGTTTGCCGTCGACGTTGCTGACAACAGGAAACCCCGGCGGCGAAAACTGAACCTTTTTCAGCTCCTCCTCGAAGGGGGCAACCGCCGGCTGCATGAGGCTTGAATGAAAGGCCCCACTGACATCGAGAGGGATCACGCGCTTGGCGCCCTGCTCTTGAATAAGGACGGATGCCCTGGCGACCTTCTCGGCCTCGCCGGTAATCACAATCTGCTCCAAGGAGTTAAAATTCGCGACCTCCGCCCCTGTCTGCCGGCAGATCTCCATCAGTTTCGCCTTTTCCATCCCAATCACGGCGGCCATACTCCCCTTTTTTATCCGGGCAGCCTCTTCCATAAAAAAGGAGCGGCGTTCAACCAGGCGCAGTGTCTCTTCAAAAGAAAGCACGCCAGATGCGGCCAGCGCGGAGTATTCCCCCAAGCTCAAACCGCAGGCAAACCGCGCCAGAATATTCTTAAATTTAGGATGAGCCTCAAAAGCCTTAAGGGCGGCGATGCTGAAGGTAAAAATGGCGGGCTGGCAATACTGGGTGGAGGTTAATTTTTCCGGCGGGCCGTTGAAGATAACATCGGTCAATCCGCCGATAATGGTGTCGGCGCGCTCAAAAATCCTTTTGGCCTCAGCCGAGGATTCGTAGAATTCCCGCCCCATCCCGACGGATTGGGCGCCTTGGCCGGGAAAAATGAGTGCGACTTTCATTGACATTATAAAATCAGGCAATTGTAACCTGAAACCTTTTCTAACCCCTTTAAACTTCTTTCAACATCTTTCAACCTTTTTGACTACCATCTAACCACATTCGCCGCGCTGACTAACCCGGCGCCGAAGGTCACAAGGGCCACGATATCGCCTTTTTGGATGCGCTTCTCTTTAACGGCCTCATAAAGGGCAACCGCAATGGAGGCTGCCGACATATTGCCGTATTTATCGATATTGACGAATATCTTGTCCTTGGGGATCTCTAATTGCCTCGCCACCGCCGTAATAATACGGTCATTGGCCTGATGCGGCACCACACAGTCAATATCGGAAAGCTTCAATCCAGCCTTATGCACAGCGATCTCTACGGCCTCTGCCATGGAATGGACAGCCACCCTAAAAAGCTCCTGGCCCTGCATGGCGATATGCGGCAGGAGAATCGTCTTCGTCTTTTGATCCAGCGGCTCACGCTCGCCGGCGACAACCATCATCAAATCGCCGAAATGTCCCTGGGCGTGCAGATATTCCGAGAGGATACCCCGGTCTTTCCTGACGGGGGCCAGGACGCACGCGCCTGCCCCGTCGCCGAACAGGATGCAGGTATTGCGGTCGTTCCAATCCACGTAGGAGGTGATTTTTTCCGAGGCGATCACCAAGGCGTTCTTGTAAAGACCGGTCTGGATAAACTGTTTGGCCGTTGTCAGGGCGTACAGGAATCCCGAGCAGGCCGCGCTCACGTCAAAGGCCGCGGCCTTGCGGGCATGAATGGCCTTTTGCACCAGACAGGCCAAAGAGGGAAAACTGCTGTCGGGGCTGATGGTCGCGACGATAATCAGCTCGAGCCGCTCCGGATCCAGACGGGCATTTTTAATGGCCTCGCGGGCGGCCTTGACAGCCATGTCGCTATTTTTCTCGCCCTTTTCGGCAATGCGTCTCTCTTTGATGCCGGTGCGCGTGGTGATCCATTCATCGGAAGTCTTCACCATCTTTTCAAGGTCAAGATTGGTCAACCGCCGCTTCGGCAGATAATGCCCTAGCCCCACTATGCCGACATTATTCATTGTGCCCATCGTTCCGATAAACCGTTAATGCAAGCGATGATTTCCTGAAACCTCTTTTATCATGGCCGTCAGGATATTATGCTCCAACTCCCGGATCGTTGCGCGGATGGCGTTTTTAATAGCCCTGGGGTTTGACCGGCCGTGGCTGATCATGACGACACCGTTGACCCCCAGAAGCGGCGCCCCGCCGTATTCCGCATAATCGGCCAATTTCTTGATATGATTAAGGCGCGATTTCATCGCCATGGCCCCCACAATCGCCAGGGGGCTTTTGTTAATCTCCCGCCGCAAAAGGGTGGCCGCCGATTCCATCAGACCTTCCGAAACTTTAATCACCACATTCCCCACAAACCCATCACAGATAATGCAATCGGCACGTCCGGTGAAGACTTCATTGGCCTCAATGTTGCCGATGAAATGCGTTACCCGCTCCTCCATCAGTTTATGAATATCTTTCACAAACCCCCCGCCCTTGGTGGCCTCCTCCCCGATGTTCAGAAGACCAATGGTCGGGTCCTCAACGCCTAAAACCTTTTGGGTATAGACCCTGGCCATTAATGCGGAATGACACAGATGCTCGGGCTTAGGGTCGGGATTGGCGCCGACATCGATAAGAAAAGAAAACTTTTTTAGGGTGGGGATAACAAGACCAATCGCGGGGCGCTCGACCCCTTGCAGCATCCCCAAAATAAACGAGGAGGCCGCCACCACCGCGCCCGTATTTCCGGCGCTCACGAAGGCCCCGCAATCGGCCTCTTTCAGAAGGTTAATGCCGACGGCTATCGAAGAGTCTCTTTTCTTGCGGATGGGGACGATGGCAGGCTCGTCCATCCCTACGACTTCAGGGGCATGAACGATCTCGATTCGATCGCCGGGATATGTGAATTTTTTCAGCTCGACTTCAATCTTTTCTTGAATTCCGACAAGAACTATCCGCACATCAAATTCTTTAATCGCCTCAACAACACCGGCCACAACAGCCTGAGGGGCGTGATCGCCGCCCATGGCATCGACAACAATCTTCAAGTGCAATCTCCTGTTTAGTCGCTAGTTTCCAGTCACTAGGGACTAGCCCCCCAGCGACGAGCGACAGATTATGCCTTCTTTCCTTCCGTTTCCGTCTCAGCCTTGATTTCCACGACCGGTTTCCCTTTATAATATCCGCAAAAAGGACAAACCCTATGAGAGAGGATAGGCTTCTTGCACTGCGGACAGCTTCCTAAGCTCGCAATCGTCGTCTTATAATGCGTCCGTCGCTTGCGTCCCCGTTGTCTGGAATGTTGGCGTTTGGGATTTGGCATCTGTTTCTCCTCTTGTTAAACCCTGCCTACTCGCTCGTCGAGTCCGCCGAAGTCTGGCGACCTCTCGGCGAAGCCGAGGGCCGTCAGGCAGACTTACACCGGCACGGCTCATGATTCAGACCCGCCCCGCATCCCAGGCAGATCCCCTTACAATCCATCTTACACAAGACACGCTGCGGCAGATGGAGGATAGCCTCCTGCCGAATATTCTCGTCCAATTCAATTGATTCCGTCTGACGGTCAATAGGAAAGGCCAACAGAAAATCCTGGCTCCATACCTGCTCGACCCTCTCCAGGCATCGGCCACAGGAGGATGCCAGAATCCCTGTTGCATGGGTCTTGACCAGAACTGTGTTTTCCGCTCTCTGGACTTGCGCCTGGACATCAAGAGGACGGATAAAATATACACTGTCCTCTGGGGTAAAGCCGACGGTCTGAGCAGGAATCTGGCCATGGACATCCAGCCCTTCATGGCGGATGTCTTTAATACGGATTTTCATGCCCCTTGCCTTCGCCGCGAACTCAACCGTTTCTTCAACCTCTTGGCGACGTCTTCCGGGACGAAACTGGAGACATCAGCGCCCAACGAGACAGCCTCTTTGATAAGTGTCGAAGAAAGAAACGAATAACCTTCGGAAGGCATCAGGAACACGGTCTCAATATCCTCAGCCAGCCGCCGGTTGGTTAGGGCCATCTGAAACTCATATTCAAAATCCGAGACCATGCGCAGTCCCCGAATAAGGACATTGGCGTTATTTTTATGCGCAAAATCAATCACCAGACCGTCGAAGACGTCGATACGGATCCCCTTAATACTTTTCGTCGATTCCAGCAGCATGGCTACACGCTCCCGGGTGTCAAACAAGGGCTTTTTCTGGATGTTATTGGCAACTGCCACAATCACCTCATCAAAGACATGCGCGGCCCTCTCAATGACATCGATATGCCCGTAAGTCACGGGGTCAAAACTCCCTGGATAAATGGCTCGCCTGCTCGCTCGTCGAGTCCGCCGAAGTCTGGCGACCTCGCAGCGAAGCGGACTCGCAGACATGGCACGACGACTCATCTTAACCCCAATTCTTTTAGGTAATCGTAGTGGGCAGGCAACCTTGACCTTCGTATACGCATTTTAGACTTGGACGTTAACACCCATATATAGAAAGCCAGGTGTTTCCGTATTTTCTTTGCCTTAAAAGAAGAAGCCTGCCTTCGGCTGCAGGCAGAATTTCCCGTCGCTCATGCTGCAAAATGACCGTCGAAGTGGGCATCACTATATCATAGGCCCCCAGGGTTTTCAAGATTTTTTTTGCCAGTCCGAGGCCATACGGAGGGTCAGCAAAGACAATATGAAACTTTCTTCCTTCCCGCGCCAAAACTTTAACGGCCGCGAAGGCATCGGTATTGATCAGCTTACAGGGGGAATCACCGCCCTGCCCCAACGGAACCTTTAAAAGGTCTGCGTTTTCCCGAATGATCTCCGCGAATCTCGGTTCTTTCTCCACAAATGTGACTCCAGAGGCCCCTCTGGAGACAGCCTCCAGTCCCACGGCCCCGCTTCCGGCAAAAAGATCCAGAAAGGTCAGCCCCGATAAATCCTGGCCCATAAGGTCAAAAACGGCCTTGCGCGCGATGTTCTGTGTGGGCTGAATGCCCTGGGGCATATAAAAATTTCTTCCTTTAAACTTACCGCCGATGATTTTCATAGCTTATTGGGTTCGTTGGGCTTATTGAGTTCATTGGGTTATTCAACCCAACAAACTCAAACAACTCAATTAACTCAAGTAACTTAACCCGCCGCCACGTCCGCCAGATACGTCGGATAGCGACGGCGGATGACATCCCTGATATAGCGATTGGGGGGAGTTTCCAATCGGGGATCTCCTTGCGTCAGGGTAACGGCCTCTTTTCGGGCCAGCTCCAGAACATCCAACTGAGTCATGGGATTGGCGACTTTAAGCTCATTCAGCCCGTGCTGATGACGCCCGAAATACCTCCCGGGCCCGCGGATCTTTAAATCATACTCGGCGATTTTAAAACCGTCCTGGGTCGAAAGAAAGGCCTTGAGGCGCTCCTGGGCATCCTCCGTCTCGGGCTCAGCGACCAGAATGCACAGGCTGTCGGCCTGCCCGCGGCCGATACGGCCCCGCAGCTGATGCAAGGGCGCCAGCCCGAAGCGTTCGGCATGCTCCACCACCATAACGCTGGCATTAGGCACATCCACGCCGACCTCCAGGACAGTCGTCGCCACCAACAGGTCGATTTCCTTACGGCGGAACCGCGCCATTGTCTCCCGCGACTGTTTAGGTTTCATGCGGCCGTGCACCAGCCCCACGCGAAAATCCTTAAACTCCTCTTTCTGAAAATACCGGAACATCTCCTGCGCCGCCTTCAGATCCGTGTTTCTCCCGACGCTCGAATTATCTCGGTCGGGATCCCGACTTTCAGCTTCGCTGAAACGTCGGGACGATTCCTCAATAATGGGATACACCACATAAGCCTGACGGCCCAGCCGCAGTTCATCCCGCACAGAAGCGTAGACCTCTGGAGACTGCTCGCTGGAATATAAAAGCGTCTTGATTTTCCCGCGGCCCGGCGGCATCTCATCGAGAACAGAGATATCCATATCCCCGTAGAGGGTGATGCACAGCGTGCGCGGGATCGGCGTGGCCGTCATAATCAAAACATCCGGATTGCTTCCTTTTTCCGTCAACAAGGCGCGCTGGCGCACGCCGAACTTGTGCTGTTCGTCGATCACGGCGAAACTTAAGTTTTTAAAGATGACCCCCTCATGGATCAAGGCATGCGTCCCGATGACAAGATTAATCTCCCCTGCCTTAATCCGCTGATGAAGCTTCTCTTTCTCTTTTTTAAGAATACCGCCAACCAACAGGGCCGCCCTCAACGGGGGGAAACGCCCCCCTGCCAGCAGTTGGACGATATTCTCGTAATGCTGGCGGGCCAGAATTTCCGTCGGTGCCATGACACAGGACTGGAAACCGTTTTCAAAGGATGCCACGCACCCGAAGAGCGCCGCCACGGTCTTGCCGGATCCCACATCGCCCTGCAGGAGTCGCAGCATCGGAGAGGGACGCTGCATGTCCGCGCGGATTTCCTGAATGACCCTTTTCTGGGCGCCGGTCAATTCAAAAGGGAAGGCCTGGATAAATTTTAACGTCTGGGCATCGCTTGTGTGATGCGGTATCCCGGCCTTGCGGGTGATGCTGAGGCGGCGCTGAATCACCGAAATTTGAAAAAAGAAAAACTCCTCAAAGGAGATGCGCCTGAGGGCATTTTCCTGCTCCTCAAGCGTCTTGGGAAAATGGATATGAGCGATGCTGCGCTTAATATTATAAAGCCTGTGTTTATTGCGTAAAGGGATGGGCAATTCATCCACGAGATGATCTTTGTAGCGCTCCAGAGAGGCCATCACGGTCTTACGCAGATACCGCTGGGTGACCCCTCTGGTCAACGGATAAATCGGCACGATCCGTCCCAGATTAAGATTCCCTTTCTCCTTTTCCTCAATGAGTTCCCACTCGGGCGAGACCATCTGGAGGCTGTTTTTGTACATATCCACCTTGCCGTGACAAACCACTCCCCTTCCCATCTTGAAATAAGAGGCCAGATAGGGCTGATTAAACCAGGTGCAGGAGAGCCGGCCGCTGTCGTCATCCAGGATGACCTCCACCACGTGTTTTTTCGTATACCAGCTCCGGCGGGAGGAACACCCCGCGATCCTGCCCTTGACCGTCTGCTCCTCACCCGCCTTCAACCGGGCAATCGCCGTCAGGTGCGTGCGGTCCTCGTAACGGCGGGGGAAAAAATAGAAAAGGTCTTCAATCGTTTCAACACCCAGACGCTGGAAGAGCTTCTTTCGGGCCGGCCCTACGCCTTTGACATATTGGATGGAGATCTCTTGTAAACTCTGCATAGTCGCGTATCTTGTTCTTGTGGTCACATAAAAAGGGGCAAGGAATTGAATCCTTGCCCTACTATATCATAAACCGCTTCACGCTTCACGAACTACGCTTCACGCATCAGCGCATCCGGCTGATCTTCTTGTGCAGATGCTTGCGGTAACCATTATAAAAAACTTCCGTAAAATCATAACCGTTGCGGAACTGGTCGATATTGTCTTCCTCGGTCTTGCTTAAGACCCTGTTTTCCACAAGATTAAAAACGACATTCCCGAAGTCTTCGGTGCTGCCTATGCCCCAGTGCTTCAAGACAGTCATCGTGAGGGGTCCGAATTTTCTGATGAGAAGCTCCTTGATGCCAACAAGAAGCTCTGTGCCGGTAACGTGGCGGGATCGGTTGAATTTCTTTTGAGTAAAGGACAACGCCTCCATGACAAAGGCATAGGCATCTTCCCGATACCGTGAATCCTGCTCATGGATGCGCTCTATGATAGCCCCCAAATTCTGGCTCATAACGGATGTATCTTAACACAAGCCAAATCCAGAAATCAAAACATTTATGCAAAATTTTGTCCTTTATTTTTCAGCAATCTTTGGCATAATAGCCCCATGCCTTTAAAGACACGCTGGATCTGGGAGGGCTATCTTGTTCTCATCATCGCCCTTGCCGCCGGCAAAGCCTACAATTTCTTTTCTCCCCGCAGCCCCCAGCATCTCTATTTCCAAATCCTCTATTATTTTCATCCGCTTTTTTTCATCCCCTACTTTTTAACCCTCGCGCAGATTCTATTCAATATCCTTCATTGCCTGCCGTTAGCTTTATATATTTACCGCATTCCCCTCTCTCAGCCGCAGGTGTGGAAATGCCTCTTCATGTTAAGGGTTATCTTTGACCTTACCGGACATCCTTACGAGATGAATACGCTTGTCTCCATTTATCACGCCGATCCCCCCATCTGCCTTCTGACACTCTTACTGGCAGTTTTCCCATCCATCCCCTCCTACTGGGCGTGCTGGCGATATGCGTTTAGGCGGGAGAAACCCTAAACAACTTTGGCGTCCACGACGCGTTCAAGCCGGACAATAGGCCGGCCCAAAACGCGCACAGACAATTCATCCATGAGGGAATAAACACAAGGGATAATAATCAAGACCATCGTTGTCGAGAACGCCAACCCCCACATCATCGAAAGCCCCAACGGTTTTAAAAACGGGTCGCTTCCCCCAAAACCATACGCCAAGGAAACCATTCCACCGACCGTGGTGACCGAGGTCATAAAGACAGGCCGCAAACGCATCTTTCCGGCCTGGACAAGGCAGATTCGCAAAGGTTTCCCTTTTTTTCGCAGATAATTGATGAAATCCACCAGAACGATCGAATCGTTGACGACAACACCGGCCAACCCTACCACGCCCATCAAAGCAAAAAAGCTGATCGGCTTGCCGTGCAGGAAAAAGGAATAAATAACTCCCGCCAGCCCGAAAGGGATAGCCAGCATGACGATGAACGGCTGAATGACGGAATCAAACTGCGCGGCCAAAATGATAAAGATAAAACCCATGGCGACTAAAAATGCGATCAATAGTCCTTTTTGCGATTTCATTTGTTCCTCAAACTCACCGCTGTATTTAACTGTATACCCGGGGTGGATGCGTTCAATATCCTCAAATTCTTTCTGAAGCATACGATTCACCTCAATGGCCGTCGTGACCTTACTGTCGATGCTCGCCTGGACGTAGATAACCCGCTTGCCATCCAGATGGCTAATCACGTAAACGCCGTCTTCCTCAACAATCTTAGCGACCGATGTAAGCGGAATCAAATTCCCCTGCGTGTTCGGCACGAGGATGTTCTTCAGAACATCTACATCTTTACGCGCCTCTTGGGGAAAACGGACCAAGACATCAATCTCTTCATCAGCCTTATCCGGTTTAACCGTCGTCGCCACCCCGCCTTTAATCGCCTGACGCACTGTTTGGGCGACTGTATGGATTGTCAGATACGCTTGCCGGGCTTTATTTTCGTCAACGATCACCCGCAATTGCCGTTTCCCAAATTGATAACTGGTTTCAATGTCGGAAACCCCTTGAGTGGTCTTCAGTTTATCAACAAATTGCCCCGCGATTCCCTGCATAATCTCCGGATGTTCCCCTTTAATGCCGATCTCAATATCCCGCCCTACCGGTGGGCCTTCTTTAGGGACATGGATATATAATTTCTCAAGGCCCTGAACCTCCGGGAAGCGCGCGCGCAGGCTGTTGGCAATCTCGCTGGCGGAACGGTCACGCCCGCGTATGGGCGTCAAAAATACGGTAATCTGCCCCAGATGCCCGGCCCGACGGGCGGACGGGTCAAACCCGTGCCCCTCTTCAACGCTTCCGACATACGTGCGGAAAGACTCGGCCTCGTTGCGCGGCAAAGCGGCAACAAGTTTTTCAACCGGGAACATCATCTCTTCCATCGTTTCCACAGGAGTGCCCTTCGGCGCCTCGCCGCGGATATAAAACTGTTCGATCCCTTCGCCGGTAAATAGGATCGTTTTCATGTGAAATTTCCAAAGATACACGGATCCGGCGAGTATCAAAAGCATGACCACGACACTCTTGCCCCGATGCCTTAATATCCAATCGATGAATTTAACGTAGTGTCTTTGAAAGACCCGGAACCGGTGCTGCGCCTTCGTATTTTTCCGATGCGTAAAAGCGGCTTGAGGCCATTTCTTAAATTTAAACGACAAGAAGTTATATAAGTGGGACGGTAGGATAAAAAATGCCTCAATCAACGATGACAATAACGCGATCGTGACGACCAAAGGAATTTCCCGGATAAATTTCCCGATGATGTCCTGCATAAATAATAGCGGCATGAACGCCGCGCATGTCGTAATGATCGTCCCCGTGACAGGCACGACCACCTCCTGGGTGCCGCGGATCACGGCCTCCTTTAAATCCAGCCCCTCCTCCAAATATCGATAGACGTTCTCGGAAATAATGACGGCGTCATCCACCAGCATCCCGACGACTATGATCAGACCGAGCATGGAAACAATGTTGATACTGATGCCGAAACAGTACATAAAGAAAAACGTTGTAAAGACCGAAAACGGCAGCCCCCACGCGGTCAAAAATGCCGAGACCGGCTCCATAAAAATAAAAAGGATAAGGACGACTATGATAAAACCAGTCATCCCGTTATTGACCAAAGTGCTTAGGCGTCTTTTTACATAGTAAGAAAAATCGTTGGTTAAGATAACCTCCATCCCCTCGGGGAGGCCTTTCTCAAATTCCCGGATCACCTGATGTGTTTTGTCAACAACGCTGATCACGTCCCCATCTTCTGACTTTACGACGACCATGGCGGTCGTGCGCTTGCCGTTGGTCCGGGCGATCTGGGTTTCATCCTCAAAGGCCGCGACCACCCGCGCGACATCCCGGACTTTGAGCCAATTGCCGGCATCATTGGCGCGGATAACCACCTCGGCGATCTCTTCGGCCTGGGTGACCTCCGCGTTGACCCGGACGTTATATTCGACTCTGTCCGTCCTGATCTGTCCCGCGGGGACCGTCACATTATGCTCCTGCAAGGCCTGCATGACCTCCACGATCGAAACATGGTATTCTTGTAATTTCGCCGGGTCGACTTCCACCCAAAACTCACGGTCACGCCAGCCATAACGGCGTATTTGGGCCACCCCGGGAACATCGAGCAAACGGTCTTCGAGAATCTCGGCGTAATGGCGACGGCGTGATTCGTCCACATTGCCGGCGATGGATATCTCAAGCACCGGGCGCTCTTTCGTGCGCATCTCCACAACGGCCGGGTCGTCTTCGATATCCGACGGCAGGTCCGTCACGCGCTCCACCGCGTCCTCAATATCCCGAATCACGCGCTTTTTATCTTTAACCCCAGGTTCAATCTCCAGCCCAATGACCGACAACCCTTCCTCCGCGGAAGATGTCATCTCTTTAATCCCGCTGATCCCTTTTAATTCTTTTTCCAGAGGGATATTGATTAACTTCTCGACATCTTCAGCCGAAGCCCCTGAAAAGGCCGTTGTTACTGTCACAACATCGAAGCTGACTTCAGGGAAGGTGTCGCGGCGCAAATTAAACATCGCGGCCAGCCCGGCGATAACAACAAATATCGAAACCAGGTTAACAAAAAGCGAATTCTTAATGGAAAATTCGGCGACTCTCATTTGTCTAACCTGGATTCTTCCAAACTGACGGTTTTCCAGTATTTATCCAAAAGCGACCCCTCTTGGAGGGCTAAATCCACCATCGCGGTATGATACCGGTGTTGGGCCGCGGCCGCGGCCTCTTCGGCCTCAAGCCAATCCTCCTGAAAGCGAATCAATACGTCCGTCTCGGAACGGCCGTAACGGAACCTTTTTTCTTCCTCTTCTAGTTTCTGTTTCTGCAATCGAGCGATACTTTCTTGGCTCAAGGCCGCCTGACGGAAGATGTTACACGATCGCACCTGATCGGTTATCTCGACGGCAATCCGCCGTTCCAGCAGTTTAAGACTGATTAAAGCCTTGGCCTTCTCTAATTCGGCGGCCTTGAGGCGGGCGCGGGCCTCGGTGTTTTCGAGCGGCAGGGTCACCTCCAGTCCGGCAAAAAAATCAGGGTGATCTTCTTCCGTGATCTGCCGGACGGCCTGCTTGAAGTGGTCACCGATGCCATTACGTTCCATTGTGGCGGTTAAATCAATCTGCGGCCAGAGACTGTTTTTCTTCATCGAAAGATTCAAATCCTTTGCCTGAATCATATTCAATGCTTTTTTATAATCCCGCCGGGAATGAAAGGCCTGCTGGAGGCTGGGAATCAAAGGCTGGTCATAAACAGGCGATGAAAAATCTTCCGCCGGCTCAGGACGGCTGTCGTCCTCCCCAATATTTAAAAGCAATTTCAACGCATGGACTCTGATTTCAAACTGATGATGCGCCAGGACAAGATCGTTTTTCCTGGCCTCATAATGGGCCTGAGCGGCAATGGCCTCCGGTGTTTCCACTAAACCCTTTTTCAATTTTTCCTGATGCAGGTCATAAAGCCTTTTGGCCTGTTCAACCATGGCCTCTTGAATCCTGACCCCCTCTTGTTCCAATACCAAATCCCAGTAGGCCTTCTGAACCTGCGCGAGGATTCCTTCGATTTTCTCCAGGGAAGTATATCCGGAATTTTCGATGTCCCAAAGCGTTATTTTGACGTCTCCCCGGTCCTGAATCCCCAAAAAATTCCTGCCTAATTCCTGCGTGACGGTTATCCCTAAGGTGGATTCATGGGTTAAAGGAGAGGTGCTGAAAGCGGAGTTGCTCCGGTGACGATTATTGAATAAATCCACGTCAACCGTTGTCCCCGTCGCAGCCTTCTTCGAGAGGCCGATGTTGTAGTCATTATCCAGGGTTTTATTGCCTGCAATGGTTGAGGTCTGTTTGCTCTTGTCGCTGTGATACTCCGCCTCGGCCGTGAACATCGTATCATAAATAGATTCCGCCGCGCCTTCCTCTGTGCGCGCAATCCGCGCGTCATATTCTGCCAGTTGAATATCCAAATTGTTGCGAAGCGCCAATTGGGTAACTTCCTCCAAGGAGAGTCTGTATATTTTTTCCGAAGGCGGCTGCGAAGGAAAAGTCTGTGGTTCCCCGGCCAATGCCCCGCCCGCCCCGTAAAGCAGGCAAACAATCAGCGAATACCTGCCAACTCTCAAAGGAGGGAGATATTTCATCCGATGGCTCCCTTGATCTTTCTAAGAATCCTTAAATACTGCGCGCCGTCCTGCGGCGGCAGTTTTTCCAAGATCTCTTCCCAGCGATGCTGAATCGTTTCTCTGAACGTCTTGGCGATGGCCTTGCCCCTGGGGGTCAAGGCCACAAGGACAGCCCTCCGATCCTTAAGGTCAGGCAGGCGCCGGGCATAGCCTCCTTTTTCCAGGCGGTCCACGATGCCGGTTGTCGTCGGCGCCGAGATATGAAGCTCACGGCCCAACTGCGACAACCGCACAGGCTCGCGCTCATAAAGGGTCATAATCGTGAAAAGTTGTGTCTGAGGGATATCGATGGCTTGAAACAAAGACAAAAGAAGGCGGCGGGCGATGGCCGGCATAAGAACGGATATTTCCTGCGCGATTTGGGCCGTGCGGGCCATCGAACTCTTCCTTAAAAGGATACCTATTTTCTGGGCAAGCACACCAGGTCAATACTTAGCTAAGCTAAATATTAGCCTGGCTAAATATTAACACGCCCACGCGCATCTGTCAAATTTTTCTTAAAGGCTCTAAGGTCACGAGCCCCAATTGTGACTCCTTCTTGATTTCATGTGCCTCCTCTTTCAAATGTCCTGAGCCACAGGGACGGTTTCATCTTTTCCATGAAAAATCCGGTAAAGCACAGGCAATACAATCAAGGTCAATAGCGTCGAAGATAAAACACCTCCTATGACAACCGTTGCTAAAGGACGCTGCACTTCCGCGCCTCGACCCACAGCCAAAGCCATAGGAACAAAGCCCAGCGAAGCCACCAGCGCTGTCATTAAAACCGGCCGTAAGCGGGTCAAAGCGCCCTCAAAAACCGCTTTATCGATGGGTTTTCCATCGCCGCGCAGTTTCTTGATGAATGAAATCATCACCAATCCGTTCAAAACTGCTACACCCGAAAGGGCGATAAATCCTACACCCGCTGAAATTGATAGTGGGATACTGCGTATCCAAAGCGCGGTGATACCGCCGGTCAAAGCTAAAGGCACACCCGTAAAAACAAGCAGCGCGTCTTTGATTGATCCAAAAGTCATAAACAATAGGACAAATATCAATAAAAGAGCGGCCGGCACAACAACACTCAATCTCTTGGCTGCCGAAATCATCTGTTCAAATTGCCCACCCCAATCCGTCCAGTAGCCGGGCGGGACATTTACTTTTTCGTTGATAACATTTTGTGCCTCCTCGACAAATGATCCAATATCCCTTCCGCGAACATTGGCCGTTACAACAACCCGCCTCTTTCCGTTTTCCCGGCTGATCTGATTAGGCCCGGGCGCAATATCAAAACTCGCCACAGACCCGAGTGATAAATAATGCGTCCTTGGCTCAAAAGCATTCGCATCAGCCGCAATTTTAGAATGCGATTCATGTTCAGGGAGTGGGATAGGGATCCTTTTGATGGCTTCCAGATCCCCTCGGATCTCTTCCGGTAAACGGACAACCAGTTCGAATCGCTTATCACCTTCAAAAATTTGTCCGGCACTTTTCCCGCCCAGAGCAATTTCAATGGCCTCCTGGACATCTCCCATATTCAACCCGTAACGTGATAAAAGCTGCCGGTTAATCTGAATAGTCAGCATGGGCAGACCCGTAATCTGCTCGACTTTGACGTCGGATGCGCCTTGGATACCGTTCAAAACCTTGCCGATCTCTTGAGCGGTGATTAAAAGTTGACCCATATCGTCGCCAAATACTTTCACGGCGACATCACTGCGGGCTCCGGCAATTAACTCATTAAAACGCATCTGGATCGGCTGCATAAACTCATAGACATTTCCTGGAATATTTTTCAATTCTTTCTCCATGGATCCAACAAGTTCTGCTTTTGTTCTCTCAGGGCCCGGCCATTCAGATTTCGGTTTAAGCATGACGTACGTATCGGCCACATTGGGAGGCATCGGATCATTGGCGATCTGTGCTGTGCCGATTCTAGAAAAGACAGTTTTCACTTCCGGAAATTCCAGAATCTTTTTTTCAACCGCCTCTTGCATTTTAACCGCTTGGGAAATGTTAATGCTTGGAAGACGCAAAGCCTGCACCAAAATATCGCCTTCATCAAGGGTTGGAACGAATTCCCTGCCCATTCGTGTTGCTAGAATTCCGGCGAGTAAAACCAACAGCACCGATGGAATAATAACAATTTTATGGTGCCGCAAAGACCAATTCAACGATGGACCGTATATTTTCTTTAGAAATTGTATCAATGGCAACTCTTTTTCCGAAACATCTTTGGATAAAAATATGGCCACTGCGGAGGGAATAAAAGTGAGGGAAAAAATCATGGCTCCAACCAGCGCCATGACCACAGTGAGCGCCATCGGGATAAACATCTTCCCTTCGACTCCTGTTAATGTCAGAATCGGCAAATAGACGACCATAATGATCAATTGGCCGAACAGGATCGCTGTTTGAACCTCTTTGGAAGATTGAAAAACAAGCTCAAGGCGTTCGGATTCCGTTAATCTCCGTTGCAACTTGTGCTGTTCGTCCGCCATCCGGCGAATGCAATTCTCGACAATAACAATCGCTCCATCAATGATGATCCCGAAATCCAAAGCCCCCAAGCTCATCAAATTAGCGCTCATACGATTGCTCACCATGCCGGTTATCGTAAACAGCATTGACAAAGGAATCACCATGGCAGTGATTAGGGCCGCCCGGATATTTCCCAAAAAAAGAAACAGGGTCACAATAACCAGAAGCGCGCCCAAAACCAAATTCTCCTCAACGGTCTTAATGGTGGCATCGACTAAATTAGTCCGGTTATAAACGACATTTGCTAAGACTCCTTCTGGCAACGTGCTTTGAACTTGTTTCATCTTTTGCCCAACATTCTCGGAAACCGTACGGCTATTTTCGCCCATCAACATAAATACAGTTCCGACCACAGCTTCTTTGCCTTTTGCGGTTGCGGCTCCCGAGCGTAATTCCTGCCCTTCAATAACATCAGCGACATCCTTTACAAAAACAGGAACGCCTTCATGATGTCCAACAATGATCTGACGAATTTCATTGAAGCCGGCCACCTGTCCCGGAGAACGGATCAAATATTGCTCACCCGCGTGCTCGATATAACCGGCACCCACATTGGCATTATTTTTCTCCAAGGATTCGATAATATCCTGAAATGTCAAACCATAGGCAATCAAACGTTCCGGGTAGGGGGTCACATGAAATTGCCGCTCATAACCACCGATGGTGTTGACTTCTGTAACGCCAGGCACGTTTCTCAGTTGCGGTTTAATGACCCAATCCTGGATAGTTCTTAAGTCGGCCAATGTATAATTTTTCCCATCAGTTTTTTTAGCACCTTCTTTTGCCTCAACTGTCCACATAAAAATTTCCCCCAATCCCGTCGCGATAGGGCCCATCATCGGTTCGATCCCCGGGGGAAGATTGCCTTTGGCTTCCTGAATTCGTTCGTTGACCAATTGCCTGGCAAAATAAATATTTGTTCCATCCTTAAAAATAACCGTGACTTGAGACAGCCCATAGCGGGATAATGAACGAGTTTCTTCCAGATTGGGCAACCCGGACATGACCGTTTCAATTGGAAAAGTAACGCGCTGCTCGACTTCAAAAGGTGAAAAACCTGCAGCCTGGGTATTGATCTGCACCTGGACATTGGTGATGTCTGGAACCGCATCGATCGGTAAGCGGTGAAAATTGTAAATTCCAATCGACCCAACACCCGCCACCGCCAATAAAATAAACCATCTTTGTTGAATAGAAAATTTGATGATTCTTTCAATCATGGATTTCCCCCAAATCTTATGGTTATCGAAAAATCTTCGCAGGACATAGACTCAATGGCCATCCGCACAACCTCCGACAATCTCATCTTCCATGATTTTCGATTTCAAAATGAAGGCCCCATCAGCCGCCACCAAATCCCCGACATTGATTTCCCCTTCGATTATGGATTGTCCGCGTCCGGCAAATTTGACTTTGACCTCAGTGGGGATGAAGGATTCTTCCCCGTCTTTTACAAAAACCACATCGGTCCCATCGAGATCCTGCACCGCGTCAGAAGGAACAGAGAAATGGGCCTGCTGACCTTGCAATAATATTTCCCCTCTGACAAACATGCCGGGCTTAAGCAAATAATCCTGATTGTCAACCTGAACCCGGATTTTAATCGTAAAACTGGTTTCATCCACCCTCGGAGAAATAAACATAATCTTTCCTTCAAAGGGCTGATCGGGATATGCGATTGAGTAAACCAATACTTTTTGGCCATTCTTGATCTTCCCGATATCTTTTTCATACACATCAAAATTCGCAAAAAGCCTCGAGAAGTCGGCAATCGTATGGATGGGCGAAATGGTATCCACCGAATCTCCCACCTTTTCGAAGTCGGCTATGACCACTCCACCGGCAGGCGACTTAATGTCGATCAAATTCTTTGAAGTCCGACTTTCAATCACGCATATCATCTGCCCCGCAGACACAATCGAACCAATGGAACCCAGGCACTCCTTAACAATTCCAGCTTCCGGCGCAAAGACTTCAATGACTTTATCAACATCTTGCGCGATCCGTCCGTTCACCGGAATCTTCTCAACTGTTTCTGAGGATTCGACTTTCTCAATCTTAAGGCCTATCAACTTTTGGGTTTCCTCGGGAATTTCAAGCGAAACACCAATATGGCCGCCGGCACTTTCTTCTTCTGCCTCCGATGCGCTCTCGGCACGCACAGCAACAATCGGCATCACAAGCGTTAATAAAAAAATGAAACTTATCGTATAGATTTTCATTTTAGGAATTCCTCCCCGCGTAATGAGCTATAGATTGATTTTTCCAAAGCACTGATATTTTGGCTTAATTGGTACAACCCTTGATAATATTGCATTCTGGAATCCATCGAAGCCTTCACTTGATCCAGATAGTTAATGAAATCAATTTCACCTTCTTTATAACGCAAACCAGCCAGACGGAACATCTCATTGGCCTCTTCCAAAGATTTCTTGAATAAATCCAACTGTTTGGTCGCCAATTGGGCGTCCTGATAGGCCGCATAAACTTCAAAAGCCACTTCATTCTTCATGGCCTCCAATTTGACTTTCTGGGCTTCGCGCTCCGCTTGGGCCTTTTTGATCTCGCCTTGATTTAGATTCCAAAAAGGGATGCTCACCCCCACCACGGCCGCGTAATCTTTTTCATAGTCCTCATTAATCCGTTGAAACCCTAACGAATAGGATGGCAAACGATTCAATTGCTCTTTTCTGGTATTCTTGGTTTTCGAATCAAGTTCCGCCTCCTCCATCTTCACATCCGGTCTTTTGGTTAAGGCAGTCTCTATGAGCGCGTCCAAATTGGACTCCAAACTCTCCTCCTTAAATTCATCCTTAATATCAAAAATGATTTCTCTTGGCCTCCCCAAAATCAGATTCATTCTGGCTTTGTCAACGCTTAGATCATTCTCAGCTTTAAGGTAATCACTTTCTGCTTTTAGCAATTCAATCTTGGCACGCTGCAAATGGTTCTTCAGTGTCTGGCCGCTTTCGTATCGCAATTGCACATTGCTGAAAAACTGCCGCATGGATTTGAGATTATTTTGTTTAAGCTCCAATTCTTTTTTATCCAAAACTATCCATATATAAATCTTCCTTACTTCTAAATAGATCTCAGACCAAACAAACTTCAATGCTTCTTGTTGGATGGCCACATCGTTTTGCGCTATTTCCGATTTCAAAAAACGTACACCGGGCGGGTCAAAATTTTGTTTAAACGTGATTGAATCCAGGCGGCCTTTTCGCCTGCCTCCATCGTCCCTTTTCAAACCTCCGATTTCGACTTCAACTTCAGGATTCGCCCACGTTCTGATTGTCATAAGATCGCCTTGTCTGCCTTCAATGGCTCTTCTGGCCTGAACGATGTGAGGATTCTGTTGATAGGCTAAAGACAAAGCTTCCTCCAGCCCCAATATTTCATTCGATTGATCGGCCATTAATGAAGAAATCAAAACTTGACTTAAAAGAATGAATATCACTACTGTCCGGTCATTAATTGAATAGTTTCAATTGGTTATCGTTTTCATCGATTGTTTCAAAAACATCATTTTCCGTAAGTGCTTGCGAG
>MHGQ01000062.1 GCA_001805645.1 Omnitrophica WOR_2 bacterium RIFCSPHIGHO2_02_FULL_50_17
AGGAAATCCAGCCCGGGCATACCCCATGAACCTTCTGTTCACGGCTTGCCGCCAGTTCACCGCCTGCTTTCTGTTCTCTTTCTTCCATCAGTCTGTCAAAACGAGCCAGATCAGCTTCCAGCAGGATGTCCAGAACCGCATGGAGCCTCAGCCATTCCTCGCTGTCTTCCTTAATCACGAGAGCCTGTGGCTGCCTTAACCTTCTTGCCCTACGCCAGACTTCGTGCCTGTTAACACCATAAAGTTCATTCCGATCAGCCCATTCAGTGAATAGGGGAAAAAGCTCTTTATCGGGATATTTCAGGGCATGCTCCCTGAACAGTGAAACCTTTTCTTTGTAAAAGACCCTTTTGCTAATTTTCTGCTCTGTTTTCATAACCCTATGATTATTCTAGTTTTACGATAGCTTTGGCTATCTTTTCCATTGTCATCCTATAACGCATCCATCTGCCAACCGTAGGTTTCGACAAAAACCTTCTTTTTTGTTATCTCATTGTTGATCATATGATTATAAGAAATTTTAGCGTGTGTGTATTTCATAACCTACGGTTCTATTCCTGCGCAATTTTATCGATAGGTAGTTCAAATTTTATTTTCTTTGTTTCAGAACTTCCATAACCCTCAAAAGTATAATGTCCGTAGATTCCTATGCCTCTCCAAATATCTTTCTCTTCGATTTCAGGAGGATATTTACCAACCAAAATGGCTACTGTATAAAAACCGTGCGGACCAATCCTGTCGATATTGACAAGGCGCTGGTTAACATAAACTCGTTCGTTAATTCCATCATGTGTCTTTAATAGATTATACGCATTCACATCTTTAATATCGACGCTGCCCGTATCCTTCCACTCAAAGATAATGCCACCGGAGAAATCTACACTAAAATATAAATCTCTCAGTTGTGCGCTGCTAGCCTTGTTATGCACATTAAGATAAAACACCAATAGCTCAGAGGTATCAGCTAAGTCCTTGTGCCTCTCGAGAAAAGAGGTAAAAATTTCTTTATTCTGAAAATTTTCATATTTGCTATATCTAACAGTAAACCCTAAATCTTCTGGCTCTCGGACAACAAAAGGTTTTCTGAATTCTGTCTTATTATTCGCTTTATCAATCAGCGTAACTTCAAATAAATATTCCCCATATTGGAGTTCTTTATCCAATCTAAGGGACAATTTCGACTTAGTTTTATCTAATCTACCGGCTACCAATTTATACTGCTGATTGTCCTTATAGCTGACTTTCAAACTAGTCCTGGAAAGATCCACGCCAGAATCTTTGTCGGAATAAATTATTTCAAATCGGCCTGTTTTTTTATCCACTATTGAGAACTTGTCAATTTCAGGCTCTATCTTTTCAAGAAGTGGTTTATTTTTGTCAACCCAATGCAGACCGGGGCACTTTGAAAAAGATTGTGCCAAGGGGTCTTGCAGGAAAATATTAAAAAGGATGCTTATAATACATCCAATAATAACGAAGATAAAAGGGTCTTTCTTTGGGTAATGTGCCCAGCAGTACTTAGTGCCGCTTATAGGTCTCTTCGCACATCTCGCGTTTGCGCTTTGAACCCAAGCCCCACAACCATCTTGTTTGCAACCAGATAGCATCTTCAAAATCCCCAAAATCGTCGTACGGTACCCTGCTTCGCCAAAAGGCTTTTGCGTTTGGCTTCGCAGGGCAGGCTTGCATCAATTTAGCCCAGCGCATTATGTTACCACATTCATTACCACATTAATATGGGCATTACCTATTTGAGCTTCGCCCACTTAGCATCTCGGCCGCGGCCCAGGATTTTCAATCGCCCCTCTTTTCTTAAACGATTCATGACGATGCGGATCATATCCCGACTTACTCCCGGACAGGCTTTTTCGAGGTCTGAAATAGCAAATTCTTTATTCAAGGAAGCGATTGCAGCTTCGACAAGCTCTGTTTTTGCGCCGCGCGGGCTTTTCATTTGTCCTACCCGGCTTTCAAATTCTTGGTAGGCTATCTTTAAAATATATAAGAGGTAATTAATATAGGGCCACGGGTCGTGTTTGCCGTCATGCCAGCGGTGGGAGCTTTGCTCCAAGGTTTCGTAATAACGCTCCTTGTTCTGTTCGATTAACCGTTCCAAGCTGATGTATCGGCCGACTTCGTAGCCAAGCGAATAGCATTGAAGCAGAAGAAGCAGGCGAGAAACGCGGCCGTTGCCATCGCGGAAAGGATGAACGCAAAGGAAATCCAGATTGAATGCCGCAAGCGCAATCAAGGGGTGGACGTTCTTTTCTTTCAAAGTGTCCTGCCATGATTCGATGAGATGTTTCATAAAAGCAGGTGTTTTTGACGCTTCAACCGTTTTAAATCGTATTCGCTCCCGTCCACCGGGCAGTTTTTCAATAATATCCACGTTCTTTTCTTTGTATTTGCCAGCATCCCAAATTTCGCCTCGGCTTATTTCGTGAAGTTTGAAGATGGTCTTCTCGGAAATCGGTATCTTTATACCTTCCCGATGAATCCAATCAAGCGCGGTTCGATAACAGCGAACTTCTTCTTCGTTTCGATCTTTGAGATGCCTTTTCCCAAAAACAACCGTTCCCACTCTTTTCTGATTAACGGTCACGCCCTCGATTCGGTTCGAGGAAACAGCACTTTCAATTAAGGCGTGCTCGCGCAACACCTTTAGCTTTTGAGGCGATTGCTTGGTAAAAAGCTCCTGTTTCCCTCGCGCCTCGCCCAAATCCGCCAAATACCAGGAGGTGGTCGTCGGAATATTTTTAATTGCCTTCTCAAACTGCTGAAATGTCTTCAACTCTTGTCCTCACATTTTGATTTCTTATTTTCTCTTCAACCCTTCGAGTTTTTTTAAAATATACATACGGATTTTCTCTTCCGGAATACGTTTGACCCATTTTACCGCTTTGGTGAAGCTGAATTCCGATGGGAAATGTAGTTCCGGGAAGTGGCCAAACTGCTTTTTCTTGCGGCTGGACAAATACAGACTGTCGATGAGCGCTTTTTCCGGTTCCGCTATCAGAAAGCTCCCTTCTCCCTTATACCAGTCAAACCCGTCAAAGATTGCCGGATCGATCTGGTGGATGGAGAAAGTTCCTGCTTTGGTACGAATGGTGTTTGTATGCGCGGTTGACGCCAAAGTGATCACCTGAGGGATCTGTTCCAGAATCCCATGCAGATGAAGTGCACTGATAAAGGAGACATAAACACGCTGACGTGGGAATAAGTGAGGAATGACTTCAAAAGGTGAAAGAGTTTTTGGCCCTGGTTCTGCCCATACGCCCTGGTAAATCTTGATGATCAGGCCTTGATTCGCCAAACGGTTTAAACTTTGAACGATGGTAGAAGCCGATTTACCGGAGATCGCTATCATCTCATGGGTCGTAAAGACCGGTCGCCCGAGTTTTTTGATGGAAACCATGATGTTGGGAGAATTATTTTTTTTCATTTTTCAGCTCTTCAAGAAAATGTGCCGTTTTCAATTTGATCTCATCCCACACCTCTGGTGAGGAATAAGCCTTTTTGTCTTCATCTCCCAGGTAGTCGACAACCGTGTCCCGGAATTGGGTGAACCCTACCTGAAAAATATTGTCATCGGCTGTTTTGAGAACAGTTTTGCTGACGTGTTCCCCCAAAGCCGTTCCCTCACATTGGGAACTGAGCCAAAACAGGTCAAATATATCACGGGCCTGTAAAACAGACCTTTGGGCCAGAGCGTGGATCTTTTGTATGACAGCGGAACCCGCACCATAATGCGCAACCAAAAGCGGAGCCATTTTGTAAGAACGCAGCACCGAGGCCGCGACCTGTTCGACAAGGGCCGTTCCCTTCATTCCGCGTCTTGAGAATTCTATCTTGGTGAACAGGTCTTCCCCGGCTGAAGTCAGGAGGTGGATTTTAAACCGCTGGGTAGTTTCGGTCTGCTTGGCCTTTGTGATATCCGGCGGCACAACTTTCTCGATCCCGAAGGATTTGAGGCTGTCGGAAAACCCGCGGACGGAAAGGATATCCATAACCGTCTTCTTGACCTTATCCACACGGGCACCGATGATGTCAATATCCATGTCTTCCGAATAACGGATGCTTTTAAAGAAAAATCGCAAATTGACCCCGCCTTTAAGGCAATAATTGTCACTTGCCAATTTGCGGCCGAACCAGCGCAGGAATTCCAGATGAAAAACTTCCCGTATTTGAAGAGATGTATAAATTTCCTTTTCCATGATTATGTAGTATAACTTATTTATTAATAAATTTCAACTCATAATTATATTCTGATAAACGATTTAGTTTTATAACAATATTGTAGTAGAAGTGAATTGGTACAAAAGAGTCTTGGTGGGTTTAGCGGATTTTCTTTGAAGGTCATTCTATTTTCGTGAGCGCCTCGGCGATCCTTTGCATCATCGCCTGACATAACGTCCAGTTGTCAGCCGTATGTTTCTATGGTGAAAGTTTTTTTATTGTTGGATTCCAAAATATGACTGTCGTCTCTCTTATTTTTTTCTCTACCGAAATTCTCACGGTAGAATTCAGTAGCTATTCTATTAATCTTTTGTATCCGGGTCAGCCGCAGATCCACATTCACCTAAATTTGAAAATCTTTTGCAAATCGGTCGAATGTAAGATAGTGAATATGACACTTATTAAAATTAATTTGATCATTCAGTAATGCATTGATCACGTAAGCTGATTGAACCGCAGGATAGCGGGTAAGAAACCGTTTAAGTCCTGCAGGGACTTCCGATTTTTCAATCTTGGTTTTGACTTCAACGGGAATGGGTTTGCGGTCTTTAAGCAATATGAAATCGACCTCTCCTCCATCTTTCGTCCGCCAGAATTTGATTTCAATATTGGGTTGAAGCATCGTTTGAAGTTTCAAGAAAACAAAGGATTCAAGGATAATTCCATAATCCTTTCTATCAGATCCAGAAAAATCCTTCAGCAAAACATTGCGAATTCCGAGGTCATACAAATAAGTTTTGCAGGATTTCTTTAATTCATTCCCCAGGTTCTTCGAATAACTGTAAATCCGGTAATTGACATATGTTTGTTCGAGGATATCGAGATAACGGTTAATAGCCTTGGAACTCATCCCCACCTCATTAGCCAATGAGTTTACTGAGATTGTTGCTCCTTGATTTTCCGCCAAAAGGTAAAGCAAATGATTGAATGCGCGGATGTTCTCTTCTTTAAGAAGTGATTTCACGTCTTTTAAGATGTAACTTCCAAGGAGTTCGTTTAAAATCTGCTGTTTTCTTTCAGCCGAATCAGTTTGGGTTAATCCCGGCATGCCGCCAAATCGCAGATAATCTTCCAAAGGGTAGTCCTTCATACCGGCCTTCAATTCACCATAAGTTAGCGGATAAATGCGGTATAAAAATCTTCGGCCAGACAGACTCTCTTTTAAATGTTTATGGATCTCCAGTGAGGATGAGCCGGAGCAGATTATTTTGATTTTTTTGCCCGAATCGAAAATGGCTTTAAAAATTTTTGAGATGTTAGCCACATACTGAAATTCATCGATAAATATGATTTTTCCTGATCCGACAATTTTCTGAATAATTTCTTTATCCGGGCGGTTAAAATCGACCAAAATTCCAGGCTGCTCCAGATCAAAAAAGGCTGTCGGGTGTCCTTCCCCCTGGGCATAATTTTGAAGCATTTTAAGAAGGGTGGTTTTTCCGACTTGACGAGGCCCCAAAAGGATAAGAATTTCTGGTCGGGTTAATTCTTGTTGTAACTTATTTAAAATATTGCGGTTAATCATTGTATTGACTAATATATCCTATTGGGTAAAAAAAGTCAATTATTGTTTTTCTCCGTTATTTGCTCCCGGGCTCTTTTAACTCAACCGCAAGAAGTTTTATTTTGGTGTCACCGGGATTTTGGGTGGCGCGGGCCGTATCCTCTTTATTCCACAGCGCGGCGACTGCTAAAGACCCCGCGGCTTTATTGCCGACGACAACGTCTTTGTTTTCATAGAGGATCTCAAAATCTTTGGACTGATGTTTGCGGGGGACCACTGTTTAAAAAACAAAGGCCCGGAGATTTCTCTCCGGGCCGATTGTTCATTGTGTTTACGCCTTTACGACGTTTTGGGCTTGGTCGCCTTTAGGTCCATTAGTGATTTCGAACTCAACTTCTTGTCCTTCAGCTAATGATTTGTAGCCTTCACCCTGGATCGCGCTGTGATGTACGAATACATCATTGCCGTTTTCCGGAGTAATAAAGCCAAAACCCTTTTGGTCGCTAAACCACTTTACTTTTCCTCTTGCCATAACTGTGTTACCTCCTTTTCCAAGATTTGAGTAAAATGGCGGCTTATATCATTACCCCCAAGAACTTTAGAGGCAAATAAAAAAAGCCGCAAAGTAATTGCTTCTACCTTGCGGTCTAAGATCACTTCTTTAACGTTTTACTCTGGAGAAAGTATGCGCTATTTCCCCTGTTTTGTCAACTAATATAATTCCCGCATTCAATATCCCCAAAATCATCACATGGTATTAGGAGTCATCGAACATGCCCGTATTTTGTATAATCGATGCCGAGATCCTTCATGTCGTTTTTCATCGGACCGTGGAAACCAAAGGGCGTCTCCGCGAAGAAGGCATCCACCATATCTTTTTCCGTCACCTGCGGCCGCCCCTCTTTTCCGGCGAGACTTTCCGCTTTCCGGGATACCTTTTCTTCAGCCATACCGCGCAGGAAAACTGGAACTTTTTCAAGCAGGCGCTTAAATTTCTCTTCAACACTTTTTTCCCAGTCCATATTCACTTTAGCGTCCTTCTCTTAAGACACTCCCGTAGTGTCCTCCATCGCCCCTTTCTCTTTGACCCCCATCAAAAGAACAATGGATACGGCCGTGAGCGCCAAAGAAAGGTAAAACGGCGCACAGATATGAACTTTATCCCAAAGCAGGCCGGCGACAAAAGAGGCCGGCAGCGCACACAAGCCGATCACCATCTGAAACGCCCCCAGGCCGCTGGCGCGGTATTCCCTCGGGGCAAGCTCCGCAACAAGGGTTTTTTGCACCGGCTCCAGGGCCGCCTTATGCAGGCCATACAAAACAAACCCGAAGACAATCGTCCCATACCCCTGATAAAGAATAAAAATCAAACATACCCCGACCCAAAACAAATAAGACATACAAAGGACCGCCTTCCTCCCTATTTTGTCCGCCAGCCTCCCAAAGGGCAGGGAAAAAAGAGCGGCAAAAACGGTAAATATCAGATACAAAACAGGGACAAACGCCTCCTGAAAACCGAATCTTTTCGCAAAGATAAGCAGGAAGGAATAGCTGAAAGAGCCCAATGCAAAAAGGGCGCTCAACAAAAGAAACAACCTGAAATCACGATCCAAATTCCGGACAGAGAAACCTTTATAAATCTTGGTGCCGGATGGCTGTCCTTCCCGGATGACGCAAAAAATCATCCAAGCCCCGACGGCTGAAGGGACCGCGGCCAGCAGGAACAAATTCCTGTAACCGATGTTGTTGATAAGCCAAATACAGATGAGAATCCCGCAGACGGCGCCCAGATGATCCATGGACCTCAACAAGCCGAAGCTCCTGGCCATGTCCTGGGGACTAGAGACGTCCGCGATGATGGCATCCCGGGGCGCGCTTCTGATCTTGCCAGCCCTGTCCAAAATCCTGAAAGGGATCAAAAGGGGCCACGCGGCTGTCAACGCATAGCCTATCCGGGACAATGCCCCGCATCCATATCCAAGCCAGATAAAAATTTTTCGTTTGTGTATCCTGTCCGAGAGGTATCCCGAAACGGCCTGGGATATGGAGACAATAGCCTCCCCCAGCCCGTCGATAAATCCAAGTACCGCCATAGGAGCGCCCAAAACAGTTGTGACGAATAACGGCCAGACGGGATAAATCATATCCGAACCCATATCATTCAGGAAAGAGGCCAGGGCAAATGTCCGGATGGTTTTCTGCGATTCCTTGGATTCCATGAAAGCCTTTTCTCCGCTGTCTAAGAATTACCGATCTGGTCGGGGCCGATGATGCCGCCGGAGATCACAAGCTTCATGGCTTCTTCAATGCTCCAGTGCGGATCAACAGTCTGAGATTCTTTCAGAATAACCAGTATCCCTGAAGTGGGATTAGGAACGGTGGGGACAAAAACTTTAAGGAGCTTTTCATTCGTTTTATTATCTAAAACGGTGCCGGTGACAAATCCTATCACCCATGCACTGGGACGAAAATAGTCAGTTAAAACAACCCGCTTAAAGACTTCCTTTTCCGGCAGCGAAAGCGTAAAAGAAAGCTGTTTGCCCACCTGATAGGTGGTTTTGATAAGAGGGATCCGGTCGGATATCCTCTCCAGGAGACCGAAAAACCGCTTCCCGATAATATTACTCGCCAAAAGACCCGCAAGATACAGCGCAATAAGAACGATGAGTATGCCAAGACCCGGGATACGAAAACCGATAAACTGATCGACGAGGTTTATAACTTTGCGGTCAATGGCGATATAAAAAAACTTTACCACAAAATAGGACAATCCCAGCGGGATAGCGGCCAGCATCCCTCGGAAAATATACAGCCGCAGATGTTTAATCACATTCTTCATCGATTCCTCCCGGCATCCCTCCAGTTGTTTTGAATGATTCTCAGCAATTCCCTGGCAGACTCTTCCGGGCCTTTTCTCTCCCAGCCGGGAAGCCCCAGGCGCGTCCTCATCTGACCGACCCACAGACCGGCATCAAAAAAGGTGTTAAAATATTTTTCCGCCAGTGGATCGTGAAGCTCTTTATACTGGGGCGGTCCGAAGATATTGGCAAAATAAGAATGCACGATCCCCTGGCTTGTTGTGGTGCCCTTGCTCATGACGGCCCCTTCCCTAAAGACCTTCAACGCCTCCCCTGCCGAAGAAAAACGTTCGATAATAGAATGCTCCTCATCGATGTCTTCATAATTGTTGGCATACAAGATGAAATCCACCTTGTGCCCCTTCATGACGTTTTCATAAGTCGTTACAGGCAGAACGATCCTAGCATTAATTTTATTGGGACTCATAATAATGGCCCGGTCGATCTGGCCGAAGGCATACCCCGGCTGCAAATCGTCGAGTCTTAAAAAGGCGCCGATTTCCGTCCCATAGCCGATAATTTCTCCTGCAGGATTTATATGGAGAGACCCCATATCATCGGCAATGACAATGACATCCTGGATATGTTTGTAACCGAGCTCCCGCAGGGCCTCCAGGGTCTCGGACTTGCCGGCGCCGGTATCACCAAAAAAAAGAAGAGTCGCCTCCCGGCTGCCTTTGAGGATAATTTTGACCAATGCCCCGTGAAAAGGGAGATTCCCCTTTTTCAAAACCTTGATATTGTGCAGGGTGAGGACCATTTTCTTGAGATAGCCGAAATATCCGAATTCGTCCCGGTTGGGGACAGCGCCCACGAGCATGTCATTGGCCGTATCATCATAAAAAACCGTCGGGAAATCCCCGAAATGGTCCAATTGGTTATCCGTAACGCCGAAGGCGTATACCGCATCAGGCTTGTGCTGAAGGTCTTCGTCTTCCGCCAATTGAAACAGGTTGCAAAGCGAAAATCCCAGCTCAAAGAATTTCTTCTGGAAATAAATAAGGACAATCAACTGCCCGACCTTTGCCGGATAACATAACCACTCCCCCTTGTCGATATGAACCGCCTCAAGCGGATTCTCAGGGACACGGGTGAATCTGCCTCTACGCTTATTCATTGGGGGATCCAGGATCAGCGGTGGATACAGCAGCACCTGCCGGATGATCGGGATGCCGTTCAGCTTCTCATAAACTTTAGTCGGAAACGGGATGTCCCGCATAATCGAAATGGCCGAGATTTCGGCCCCGGCCCCTACCTGGCGGTAGACACGCGGATGATTGCCTGTGATATTCTCCTGAACATCCCTGTAGATCCCCCGCACCAGATGCGTGATCTGCTCAATCGTCGTATGAAACGTGCGGTAGGGCCTCTTATCCAAGTCGCTTCCTTGAGAATCACAAATGACAAAACGGTCAAAGCTGCGCCAGTAGTTATATACGTATTCCACGAAATCATTAAAAAGATCCGGATCCCTAAAAAATACCTCTGACCCACGGACGACCTTCACCACCAGATCCCGGCGCATCTTGGTCAAGAACTTCAGCGTCTGAATCAGAAGGTCAACGCCCGACTCATCCATCTCGTCTTTGCCAAAAATTTTCAAAAGACGCGACCCCCTCTCCTTCAGCACAGAGATGCCTCTCAGGAGTATCTCCTTGAACAGGGCGCTGGATAACAATTCATCCGCCGTCTCGCAGACGCGGTTCTGCAGACGAATAATAACTTTTTTCTCGAGAATCTCAAAAGACCCTATGTCCATGGATACGCTCCTCAAAGATGCCGTCCCCTTCCTTAAATATTCATTTTATTTTTATGACCGCCTCCGGCTTATCATGAACCATGGCCGTAAAGCCCGCCGTGGAAGTACTGCAGGAAGTCCCTGCCCCATCCTCCACCGTCAACAGGACATCAAACGCGCCGGGCTGGAGATAAATATGCTTTGCCTTTATCCCTGCCGCCTTGGTCCCGTCGCCGAAATCCCAGCTATAGGCCAACGTATCCCCGTCGGGATCCGCGGAAGACTCGGCATTAAAGTCCGCCTCCACTCCGACACAACAAGACAGATTCGCCCCGGCATCGGCAACAGGGGGGGTATTGACGTTAACGTATTTCATGGCGGTGGCCGTCGAACACGCGGTCCCGGCGCCGTCGTCTACAACGACACTGACCCTGTAACGGCCCCCTTGCGCATAGGTATGCGTCAGCTGAGGCCCGTCTTTGGACATGCTCCCGTCGCCGAAGTTCCAGTAATATTCCAGGGAATCCCCCTCGTCATCAATGGCTGAGGCACTCAGCTGGACTGAATCACCCGCGCAGACCCTGTCGAGGGAGCGGATGGCGACCTCAGGGGCCGAGTTGACCGTTACCGTCCGCGCATCCCTCGAGGGCGGGCACATCGCATTAAGCCTGTTCTCGACCACAAGGCCGGCCTGATATGTCCCGGCCTTCCGGTAGCGGTGCGTTACCTTCAAGCCTTCGGACGACTGGCCGTCTCCGAAGAACCACCGGCCATCCAGGGTCCCTTTACGGTCGGTATACGATTGTGTCCCATCCAAGACCACTTCATCATTCACGCAGGCCGTCATATCTTCCCCGGCATCGGCCTTGGGCGCTTTATTCAGTCTCACCGTGACAAAATCAACCCCTGTCCCGCAGCCCAAAGGCGTGTTGTCGCTGACGACCAGCTTAACATCATAATTGCCTATCTGCGCGTAAGCGTGCGTCACCTGAACACCGCTTCCCTTCTCTCCGTCGCCGAAATCCCATTGGTATGTTAAGGCGTCATTATTGGCATCCACCGATTTGGACGCATCCAGCGTAACGGTCAAATCCTCCCCCTCATGGACGCATTGGAGCATGACCTCTTCTCCAGCCTCGGCGACGGGGGGTTCGTTCACGTGAATAATTTTCTGCGCCGTTGCCGAACTGCAGACGGAACCGCTATTGTCATCCACGGTTAACGAAATTTTGTAACTGCCGCCTTTCGGATACGCCTTGGAGATTTTCTTTTTTTTATATTCCTTGCTCCCATCGCCGAAATCCCAGCTGTAGGCAAGATCCGTGCTGTGGTCGTCGAAACTGGGCGCGGCATCCAATAAAATCTCTTCACGCACACAGGTCTTTTCAGGGGCATCAAAGGCCGCATGAGGGGGAAGACTCGCGCGCACCCGCTTGGTATGCGACGCCTGGGCACACGCCAATCCTGAGTCATCCTTCACAGATAAAGTTACGGTATAATCTCCCGCCTTTTCGAACGTGTGCTCGACCACGGCCTCACGGCTTGTCTTGCCGTCCCCAAAATCCCATGAAAAAGACACATGCTTGTCTTTGGGAGTGCGAGAGGCCGTGGCATCAAAGGTGAAGGAATTGCACTGCGGGCTTGTTAACGGTTCCTGGCTTATTTTCCCTTGAGGCAAGGAATTGGCGTATCCCCAACGGGCGCCGCTAAATACGAATGCCCCTAGAAGGATGGAGATTATACCCGTCCTTATCCAAAAGGTTTCTTTCGCGAGCATATATCGGTTGACTATTCCCTGGCGGCTTAATACATGGCCACTGAAATAAAAATAGTATAACATATTCTCCGGGATTTTGCTGTTTTTAATTGCCTTTTAATCGCCTTTTATTCTCACATTGAATAATCTTGACATATGCTTTATACTTATAATGTTAAAGGAGATTTTTTCGCATGCCTCGATTCTCTTATATGATATGGAAAGACAAGAGCGGCCAGCACATGCTGGAGTACAGCATTCTTGTGATCCTTCTTGTGGCAGCTATTATCATCGCCGGCCCCTACGTCATCCGTTCCTGGAATGCCCAAATGAAGGGCTGGGAGGATTCCGTTATCGATTCTCTCGATGATCCTCTCCTGGAGGAACCTCCCCCCTAAAAAAGGGAACCCTATTTCAAAAGCCCGCCTGTGGAAATGGTAAAACTGCGCGTCCCCTGGGTGGCGCTGATGGGTGTGGCCGTAATAAGATAAGAATAGTCGGCCAAAGCCGTTGCCTCAAAGGTAAAACCGTTATGCGGGGCGGTGTCAAAATAATCACTATTTAAATAGGGCGGTGTGGCCGTGCGAAGGGTATTGATGTCCGCGGGATAGGCACTGTTCTCACCCAAATAACTCTCCAAGGCATTGCTGATCGTCTTCAAGGTGGCCTGGGCGAAGGCGTCATTGGCATTCAGACGGCTGCGCAGGACATTCGGCAGAAGCACTAAAGCCGATATGAGGGCGATAATGCCGACGACAATCATAATCTCAACTAACGTAAAGCCCTTTTTATATCTTCTCATGCTCAATTAAAACGAAGCCTTCCATAGCTCCCCGTCCGCCTAAGGCGGACGGGGTATTCAAAAGAATAACATGCTGCGTCTTTTTAGCAAAAAGAATTATCGGGAATATTCATTCAACGGCCGGAGAAAAACCGCTTTGCTTTAAACGGCTCAGCAGCTCTTTCTTCCACAGCCCCTCTTTATCTAACAGCATGTAAATCGCATCAAAGTAATCCGTCGGCCGGCGAAAGTTTCTCTGATCATAATAGAGGGCCAAGACGCGTTCCCTGCCGAGTTTCCCGATCCAAAATCCCAGATGAAAAACCACTTTTTGATCAGAGCGCAAAAGCGCCTCGCCGGGCTTGCCTTCTTTGGGATACACAAAGTCATCGGCGGAGAGAATCGCCGCCACAAAGCCGATAGAGGGGTGTTCGGTTAAAAATTGCGCTAAAGGCTGGGAGGCATTTTTCTTATCCTGCATAACAACAGGCTCAATGCCAAGCTCCCGGATAAGCGAGACAACCTGTTTATTCATCACGGTATTGCGGCCATAGGTGACGCACACCTCGCGCGCCGGCACGTGAGTGTTTTCCTTCTCTGTCATAAATTTCCTTTATTCCCCCTCAACCAGCCGCAGACAACACACCCCTGACAGCCTGGCCGTCTATCTCCGCGAGATCAACCCCCATCCATTGATTGGCTAAATGACGCTCAGAGCGAGCACGCATGCGGACATAGTTGTCCGTCACTCCGATCCAATGCCCTTCTTTCTTCTGCTCGAAAAGGACTTTTTGCCGCGTGCCTATAAGTGATTCATAAAAAACTCTTCTCTTGCGTCCGCTTAAATCACGCAGGAGGCGGCTGCGCTCCTGAACAACCCTTTGCGGCACAGGGGCCGGCAATTGACGGCTTCTGGCCGAACTCCTCGGCGAATAACTAAAAACATGGGCGTAATGAATCGGCTCTTCCTTCAAACACTGAACGGATGCCTCAAAATCCTCTTCAGTCTCGCCGGGAAAGCCGACAATCAAATCGGTACCGATACAAATTCCCGGCACCATCCTAACGGCCTTACGGATAAAATCTTTGAACTCCTGAACCGAATACCGCCTTTTCATTTCTCTTAAAGTCTTATCGCTTCCGCTTTGAAGCGGCATATGCAGATGCCGGCATAATTTTGTCCTGCCGGCCATTTTTTTGAGTAATGCCCCGGGAACTGTCGTCGGCTCAATGGAAGAAATACGGATACGCTCTAAGCCGGCTATTTGCTCCAAGGCCTCAATCACGTCGAGAAGACCGTGCCCCTTATCACTATAAGTGCCAACATTGATTCCTGTTACAACCAGCTCTTTATGCCCGGCAGAGGCGAGAGCCTCGGCCTCCCATAAAATGTTGTCAAATTTACGGCTGCGGGCCCGGCCGCGCGCATAAGGGATTTCGCAAAACGAACAAAAAAAATCACAGCCGTCTTGAATCTTAATATTGGCCCGCGCATGCCTGCGGTCAATGCCCGCCGCGGGAAGAGCAAAACTCTCCCGGGGGATAGGCGGCGTGATAAGCCGCCGGCCATTCTCGTTCTCCTCCTGAACAATGCAGACCATATCCATCTTCCTGGCGTTGCCGACAACCCAGCGGACATTCGGCAGGGCAAGCAGCCTTTCCTTCTGCACCTGCGCCTGACAGCCAATCAGGGCAATGCGGGCATGAGGGTTCAAACGATTGACCTTATTCACCAATCGGCGGGTGTCCGTATCACCGTTTTCGGTGACAGTGCAGGTATTAATAATAACAATATCCGCAGGATGGCCTTCCGCGGCCACAGAAAACCCTTTCGCCTCAAAACTGCGCTCCAACACGGCTGTTTCGCTTTGGTTCAAGCGGCAGCCCAGGGTATAGAAAGAAACTGTTGGTTTATGAGACATGCTGTTCGTTAATCCACCCCATGGCTTGTTGAATCCCCTCGCACGTTGCTTTTATACGCCAATCAAACGGCTCATGGCCGCTACGGCCATGAGCCGTATACTCTTTAATCAATTGAACATTTTTTTCAAGAGCAGGGGCCGTGAGCTTTTCTTCCATCTCTATCCGCGCCCCCAGGGACTGCCGGGGATTCCATTCCAATTCCTGCCGCCGATAACTTCCATCCCTGCCTCGGACTGAACATAAAATCTTTACGCTTCGCAGCAACGGAAAAGCCAGCGTTCCCTCCAGGCCGTTACGAACGATAATAATTCCTGAATAACCCGCCCCTTCGCCAACGGTTACCATTTTTTCAGCATACGGCGGATGAAAGGCGGAGGCGATGATCATCTGGGCGCGAACCGGATTCACAAACCGCTCCAAGGTCGCTAAAAACGGCCGTTTGATAATCTGTAGTCTCAACTCTACCCACCTGTCCATGCCCCTAGACAAATTTTTCTGGTGAATATACCATCCGTAATCCGGTTTGGGACATTTCAAATCCACGTTCCTTTTCAAAAACTGCGCCTGCAGACCTTCCGCCACGTCCAGCAAATTGTTGCCGAACTTTGGGCCGCTGTTACGCCCGACGAGACTGACCACGCGATACCCTAAGATCTGCACGTGCCGGGCCAAGAGGGGTGTCACCATATAAGACTGATCCACGCCGTCAAAGGGTTCGGCAATCTGAACAATCGGATCACCTTCCGGCACCTCACAAAAAAAACCTTCAATAGTCTCTTGTAAGCTTTCCAGGAGCCCTGCGTATTCTTGCGCCGTTTCATAACGCACACGCAAGATGCTGGCCGCCATGCCCCTGGCGGCATCTCCCGCGCTATCCGAAAAAAGAAAATTCCCCAGTTGCCTGGAGGTCTTTTGATCTAAGGTCTCCTGACGCAAAAGCCGCGCACAAATCTCCTGGACAAATCGAGGGGCATCCGGGGCAACGGCCTCGGCCAGCTTCTGAGAATCTTTAAAGACTCCCGCCTCAAAAATCTCTTCCAATATTTTTTCTTCTTCCGTAATCCCTGGTATTATCCTCACCTGATATACCGGTGAGGAAATTTCTGATAAACTTAACCTATATTTCCGTAGGGGGACATCTTGCGATCCTCCCTATGGCGGCATTAGCCGACCATTGAAAAAAGACTGTTGCTTCCTGCGATCTGACTGGGAATGTTGATTAAGGATGCTATGGGGACCGGTTGACATCGGCCTACCATTCATATCCCAGGATACATTTGGTCAGACGCTGCAGGAACACCCTCCCTACTGAAAAAAACAACCACCTGACGAAAGGACACCCATGAACTACCTTGGCATCGACGTTTCAAAAGCAACTTCCCGTTATGTCCTTCTAGACAACGACGGAGAAAAGGCCGCAAAACCATTCACGCTCGACAACAACCAACAGGCCTTTGCTAAATTGCTGGAACGAATCAAAGAACTCAACCTCCAACCCGACGGACTTCTCATCGGCATTGAAGCCACCGGCATCTGGTGGGAGAACCTTTACTGTTTTATGACCGAACAAAAGTTCAAAGTCATCGTTCTTAATCCACACCAGACCAACAAATTCCGCGAAGCTCTGCGCCTTAAGGCCAAGACCGACGACATCGACGCCTATGTCATCGCCGGGTTGTTGCGCTCCGGCGAATATGCCGCCAGCTACATCCCCGAGGAAACCATCCAGGTCCTGCGCGAGATCGTCAAGCTCAGGCACCAACTCGTGACCAATCGCCAGAGCTTTGAACGGCAGACCCACGCGTTATTAGGCCTGCTTTTCCCGGAATACGAAAAAACGGCCATCAAAAACCCGTTCTCCATCGCATCGCTGGCCATCCTTAAGGCTTATCCGACCGCCAAACATCTGGCCGAAGCCAAAACAAAGAACATCGAAAAAATCGTTCGTCACATTCAAGGCAATAATTTTAATATCGCTGAAATCCAAACGCTCATCGCAACCGCTAAAAATTCAATATATTCCGGCCGCGCTAAAGACGCCCGCGGCATGAATCTCAATATCCTTCTCACTCACGTCGAAACGCTGCATCAGTCGATCGCCCAACTCGACCAAAGAATCGACGACATCTTGTCGCCGCAAAACTCCGATGACGCCCATAGCTTCCCAGGCGCCAATCTGCTATCCATCCCCGGCGTTGGCCCCAAAACCCTGGCCGCCATCCTCTCGGTCGTTGGCGCCGATGGCAGTGCTTATCCGGACGGCAAAAGTTTCATCGGTTACATCGGGTTCTTCCCGAAAATCTACGAGTCCGGCGAAACTCGACGCGACAACATCATCTCCAAACGCGGCCCCAACTACATCCGCCGCGCCCTTTACATCGCCGCTGTCGCTTGCTTAAAACATAATCCCCAGCTAAAAGCTCTTTACGATCGCAAAATCTCTCAAGGCAAAAAACCAAAACAAGCTCTTATCTGCGTCGCTAAAAAACTGGCCCACCTTTGCCTGAGCATGCTGCATTCCGGTGAATCTTACAACCCGTCACGCGTCTTTATGCCGGCCTGAGAAAGATCGTTTTACTGCTCTTTGACAACCTAATTTTTACCTTGACTCTTTATAGGATGTCTTTGATAACGAGGGCTCCCCAAAAAGCCCCCTTGACAACTTCAGGGATATCCTCCGTTTTTAGCTCATCAAAAATTGCCAGCGCCAATTCCGCGCTGAGGGCTCTATTGCCTCTCTTTCCAACACCAATAGTTTTAATGCCTTCAACTATAGACAGGGTAGATGCCCTCATTGTTTTTTCCTTAAATCCTACCTGAAAGTTGCACTTCTATTATTTTTTACAGTATACTTAGTAATAGAAAAGAAATCAATCGATTTACATTTACGGGAATTTCATATATAATTCTGTCCTATGAAGATCGGTGCCATTGATATCGAACAGCCCCTTCTCCTGGCCCCCATGGAGGACGTGAGTGATACGGCTTTCCGGATTATCTGTAAACGGCTGGGAGCCGATGTTGTTTATACAGAGTTTACCTGCAGTGAAGCCCTCATCCGCCACATCCCTAAGGCTATTCAAAAAATCCAAATCACGGAAGAAGAACGCCCCATCGGCATTCAGTTGTTTGGAGGCATGGAAGAATCTATGGAAAAAGCCGCCCGGATGGCGGAATGGCTGGGACCGGATTTTATAGATATCAATGCGGGCTGCTGGGTAAAAAAGCTGGTTACCCATGGACAGGGGGCGGCCCTCCTCAAAGACCTGCCCCGTTTGGAGAGAATCGTCCGTTCCACTGTCCAAGCCACCCGCCTGCCTGTGACCGTCAAAACCAGGCTGGGATGGGATGCCCAGAGTATCGTCATTCTTGATGTGGCGAAAATAGCGGAGCAGGCCGGCGCTAAAGCCATCGCGGTTCACTGCCGGACGCGCAGCCAGGCTCATGGAGGAGACGCCGACTGGCATTGGCTGGAAAGGGTCAAAAAAGCCGTCTCGATTCCCGTCATCGGCAACGGCGGTGCGACAACGCCAGAAGATGTCCAGCGCATGTTTGAAACCGGCTGTGACGGAGTCATGATCGGCCGCGGGGCAGTCTCCAATCCCTGGATCTTCCGGCAAGCCAAACACTACTTAAAAACCGGCCAGCACCTCCCCTCTCCAACGCTTAAGGAAAAAATTGACCTGTGCATTGAGCACCTAAAATTGGCCGTCCACTATAAAGGATTGCGCGATGGTATCATCCCATTCCGAAAGTATTATATGGGTTATCTGAAAGGGATCCCTCATATCGGCAGGCTCAGAGAAGATCTCATGGGACTTGCCGATCTGAACAAAATCATCGAACGTCTCTGTCAATTCCTGGAACAAAATGCCGCTCTCGAGGTGAACTATGCTTAAGGCAATCTCCCTTATGGCCGTAGTGCTTCTTTTAAGTATCAGCCCCTCTTGGGCAGAATTCATCCAACTGAATTCCGGAGAGGTCATCGAAGGGAAGATTATTACCCGCACCAACGATGAGATAAAAATTGACACCGGGATCGGCATGCCCCTCACTTATTACATCGATGAAATTGCGCAGATATCCGAAGAACCCTTAAGTGCTGTCCCGCAGCCGACCCCCGAGGCCATAGATGAAAACATAAATGAAGTGCCGGGGCCTGCTTCGGAGGCTGTTCCCCCTCACCCACTCAAACTCAAACCCCCCAAAACCGTCCAACCCCCTGCGACTTCTGCCCTGATGCCAGAGCCAGAGGCAGGGCAAACACCTCCCTCTCGACAACCGCCCCCCAAAAAACTGAATGTGCCTGCCCGAGAAGAGCAGTTCCTCATTGATAAAGTGCAAAAACAAATGGGGTCAAGCGAAAAGGCGGACACCTCGATCCCCAAATTTGACAACAAAGAAGACTATCTCCGTTATCAATTCGAAAAGCAGGTGCAGCTGCAAACCCAAAGAATCCAAAAGCTCATCAAAGAACTGGATGAAAAACTCACGCATGCTTTTAAACAATACGTCCAATCCAATCAGAAATGGAAACAATTTTCCTTTAAAAAAATCGACCCCGCATTGATTCTCAGCGTAACCGCCGGAGTCTATATCCTTTACTGCCTGCCCTTTATGCTTATCGTCCGCAAGTTCCATTTAAGCGGCCTCATGGCGTGGATTCCCGTCCTCCAGCTATTTCTTCTTGTCCGGATAGCGGGCAGATCGTTCTTGTGGTTTTTCCTCCTTTTCATACCCGGCATCAATATCCTTGTCATCATTACCTTATGCATGGATATCGCCAAACGCCTCCAAAAGCCGTCCTTTTTAGGACTCTTGCTCATCATCCCGCCCCTTAATCTGCTTATCCTATGGTATTTTGCCTTTGCCAAAATCAGATCGGTCTCTGCGCCTCAGGTTCCTCAGGAGCCAACCATCAGACTCGGGTAATAAGATGCGTGATTCAGAACGAGCTGTCTCCATTCAGAATTTGACCAAGTATTACGGTAAATTTCAGGCCTTGGATAATATCTCCTTTGAAATCAGGCGCGGTGATTTCTTTGCCTTCCTGGGGCCAAATGGCGCTGGAAAAACAACCACCATCAATGTTATTACGGGCCTTTCTAATTTCCAGCAAGGGTGTGTCAAGGTCTTCGGTTACAATACAACCTCTGAATACATCCAGACACGGCGGCTGGTTGGCCTGTGCGCCCAGGAATTTAATTTTGACCCGTTTCTTACCATTCATCAGCTTCTGGTCTATCAGGCCGGTTACTTTGGGATTCTCCCCCAAGAGGCCTCCCGTCGGACGGATGAGCTTCTGGATCGTTTTCAGCTCATAGATAAACGCAACGTCAAACACCGCGCCCTCTCCAGCGGCATGAAAAAACGCCTTTTAATATGCCGGGCGCTTATTCATGACCCGGAGATCCTCATCTTGGATGAGCCGACTGCCGGCTGCGACCTGGAATTGAAATTCTTAATCTGGGATTATCTGACACAGCTAAATAATGAGGGGAAAACGATATTTTTAACGACCCATTACATGGAAGAGGCCGAGAGGCTCTGCAAGACCATCGGTATTATCAACCATGGCCGCATCGTGCGCATCGGCAACAAACAAGATGTCCTTAAAGACAAATCGCTGGAAGCAGTTTTTCTGGAAGTAACGGGACTGGAGTAAAATGATTACCAATCCTATCGGCGTCATGGCCTTATCCAAACGGGAAATCATCCGATTTCTGTCCGTGGCCTCACAAACGGTATTCCCGCCACTGGTTATCTCGCTGTTATTTATGTATATCTTCGGAGTGGCCATCGGCGAGCGCATTGACTTCAGCGTTGCCGGCCTTTCGTATCTGGGATTTATCGTGCCCGGCCTCATGGCGATGCATCTCATTTCCGCCTCTTATGAAAACACAAGCTCTTCCCTATTCATTGCCCGCTGGCATAACCACATCCAAGAGGTTCTCCTGTCACCGCTGTCTTATTTTGAAATGGTCTTAGGTCTTCTGGCAGGCGGCGTGGCACGGGGGGTAGTCGTCTGCGCCGGGGTCTACCTGGTTTCTCTGCCCTTGGCGCCTGCCGCCATCCTTCACCCATTCCTTCTTCTGTATTTTATTCTGACAGTCTCTGTTATCTTTGCCTGCGCCGGTATGATGGGGGCCCTGTGGGCGGAGGATTTCGGGATGCTGGGCGTGTGGAATATTTACGTCATCATGCCCCTTATCCTTTTGGGGGGCGTCTTTCATCCCCTCTCGCTTCTGCCTAAAATTGTCCGGCATATCTCCCAATTCAATCCCATGTATTATTTCATCAACGGGATTCGCTACAGCATGACAGGGGTGTCCGACGCCTCTATCGCCGTCTGCGCCCTGACCGCCCTCTTGATGGCTGTAGGGTTCTTTTTCTTTACTGTCTATCTATTCCGCATCGGCTATAAACTAAGGACGTGAAAGATGACTTGTATCCTTGCACCACCTCCGAGGTGGTGCAAGGATACAAGGGATTTACGGCGTGGAGGATATGCCGGCAAGCTCTTTAATGGCCCTGTAAGGATAAATCCCGGAGGCATGGCCGTCGTTCCATGTGATGCCGACGGCATAATTACCTAAAGGGATGACCTCTTGGGGGACGATGTCCGAACGGACATCCTTTTCCTGCAAAATCCGTTCGCCGGTCATCTCATTGATGCAGACGGCACACCGGCAGCTCAACCGCAGATCCCGATTAGAGACCTGAATCTGTGTCCCGTCGCTCCATGCCAGGGTGACCTTCCGGGAATCAAATTGAATCTGGGGAACCTCTTTCTGCTGAACAGTGCTTTTCCCTAAAGCCATCATGATTCTGTCCAAGGCCTGCCGGATAAAATCATTCCCAACCGACGAATCCATAGGATACGTCAGCTGTGCCAGCAAAGGCAATTCTGCAAGAATCTCTATGCCGAACCGTTCTTCGAGAGATTTACTGCCGCTGGAACCAAAAATATAATGTTTTTTACGGCAATGATCGCAAATAAAATAAGACATATTCTCAATGACGCCCAGGATAGGGACATTAACTTTTTCGAACATTAAAATACCCCGCGTGACGTCAATCAGAGAAAGTGTCTGGGGGGTTGTGACAATAACCGCCCCGCTTAAACGGACAGACTGGGTGATGGTGAGCTGTACATCGCCTGTTCCCGGGGGCATGTCAATAAACAAATAGTCCAGTTTTCCCCAATCGGTATTATGGAGCACCTGCTGGACGTATTGGGAGACCATAGGCCCGCGCATCACCGCCGGCCCGTCGCCAAGGAGAAAACCGAAAGACATAATCTTGAGATTGTTTCTCTCGACGGGGATAAGCTGTTTTTTGTCATTGATATAAACCTCGGCATGCGTCATATTAAAAAGAGTAGGGATGGAGGGTCCATGGATATCCGCGTCCACCAAGCCGACTTGAAACCCCCGGCTCGCCAACTCCTGCGCCAGATAACCGGCCACTGTAGATTTTCCCACCCCTCCTTTGCAGGAAGAAACAGCAATAATGGAAGCCACCGTGTTAAGAGTGCTTTGGATTCCCTGCAAGGCGCTTGTGAAGGGGCGCTGGGCTGCGGTCATCTGCACACTAACCTTTTTTATCCCTGGCAGCTGCCTCACCAGATATTCCGCCTGCCGCTGAAATTCATTCTTGACGGGACAAGCAGGAGTGGTGAGTTGAATCTCCAGCGAGACCTCATCTCCCAGAATGCGGATATTTTTGACAAACCCCAAAGATACAATGTCTTTGTTGAAATCGGGGTCAATGATATTCCGCAATGCCTCAAGGACATCCTCTTCTCTCATCATCGTCTCTTCTTCCTTGATACTTCGAAAACTAATACAAACGCAATAAGTAATGTGTCATTGCGAGCGACCAACGGGAGCGAAGCAATCCCAACGTCGACGGATGAGATTGCTTCGGCCTAACGGCCTCGCAATAACGCGTAACGGAATTTAATGCGTTTGTATTAAATGAGTATCTTTTCAATCTCGGCTTCTTCGAGAATCCTGGCCCGCAGGTGACAAACGTCCTTTTTTTGTCCGTGCCGCCAATAGCGGATATCCCTGGGAGGTTCATTCCGGAATTTCGAGAATCTCTGAATCAGCCCGGCCGCCGTTTGCAGAATCTCCCCCGGCGGATTGTTTCCTTTCAAAATCACTGTCGGGCCGTTGCCCTCAACCAACTGCATCACGTAATCATCCCTGTGGGCATAACGGATCAGGGATTCGTTTTCTTCTGCATCGCGCCCGAGAACAACCTTAAAATCGCGGTTAATGCGAAAATGCCTGCCCCATTGAAGGGCAACGGTTTCACGGAAATTGCGGTATCCGTGATCGAGGGTATCCTGCATACGGCGCGAAAAATGAGAATCCGTCAAGAGACACCCTCCGCCAGGCTGATTATAGCCGCTGATCTGAAACTGATCGGCAAGATGAATCTGTTCTTTGCGCGAACGGCCTGCAATCCTCAGTAGCTTTTGGCGATCAATCCATCCTTCTTGCTCAGGGATGGTCGGCTCAAAAAGCCGGGCGCACAAAGGGCGCAGCAAAAGGCCTCTAAGCCCTGCCCCCTCTTCAATCTGGGACATGCTCCGTCTCAATTGGGACATCGGCCGCTGGCCCAGGACCTCACCGGTAAAGACAAAATCCGCGCCGATATGACGCATATACTCGCCGGCGCGCGAAAACATGTGAATACGGCAGTCCACGCAAGGGTTCAAAGCCGTTCCCCTGCCATAGCGCGGATTCTTAATCATCTCCAAATAGCGCTCATCCAGTTGAAAGGTAATAAATTTAATCCCGAGCTTCATAGAGACCTCAATGGCCTTTGTCTTGTTGCAGCATCCCCAAGGCATGGCAAAATACACGCCATAGACCTCGACCCCCAAATCTTTGACGATACAGGCGGCCAATAGGCTGTCTAACCCCCCCGAGATAAGCCCAACGGCCTTGAGTTGTCTTGGCGCGGCAACGGCAGACGAAGATTCTGCTTGTGTGTTCGCTTGAATCATAATTTCTCCTCATAAACCAACCCATGATATACATTTTTCGTGCAAAATTCAAGACCTGAATTTATCACTGAATTTGCCCCTAGTCTTTTCCAGTCAATAGATGAGCCTGAATAAAGAGAGTTAGTTTGAGCGGGCAATTTTTTCAAAGAGAGTCCGCCGTTGAGATTGAACAA
>MHGQ01000063.1 GCA_001805645.1 Omnitrophica WOR_2 bacterium RIFCSPHIGHO2_02_FULL_50_17
CTTTCCTTCAGGCTCATTATTGGATTAGAAAAGACTTGCAATTTAACGTCCCTTATACGAAATTTTTGAAGATTTTAAGGCATGAGGACAATCTTGCCATAGGCAGGGCGTTCCATAATCTGCCGGTGCGCCTGCGGGGCCTCTTGAAGCGGCAGGACAGCTCCGATAATGGGGGTGAGTTCTCCCTTCTCAAACCCTTCACGCAAACGGTCTTGAATACGCGTCTTTTCCTCTAAAGAGATTCTTAAGACAGCGGCAGCAAAGATGCGTGCATCCCTGGCCATCAAATCGCGGGGATTGATCTCCACTGTCCCGCGCGAGCCGATGACGACAACGCGGCCTCCGTGTGCCAGCAATTTAAGATCCTCGCCCAGATTCACATTCGCCAGCATCTCTAAGATAACATCAACGCCTTGACCGTCCGTATCCTTTAAAATAGCCTCTCGATAATCAGGGGCATGGTGGTCATAAACATGCTGAGCTCCTTGTTGAATCACAAGTTCCCGTCCTTCAAGAGAACCAGCGGTTCCCAGGACACGCAAACCAAATGCAACGGCCAGCTGCACAGCGGCAATCCCAACCCCGCCGCTTGCCCCGTGCACGAGAAGGGTTTCCCCTTTTTGCGGATCGGCTTTTAAAAAAAGCGCCTCATAGGCCGTCGTATAAGGGACATAAATCCCTGCCCCTTGGTTAAAATCTAGATTGGGTGGCAAGGGATAGATTTGATCTTGCGCGCATAAAGCTTCTTGAGCGTAGGTGCCGCTGATGGATTCTGCGATATAGACGCGGTCGCCTACACGGATACCACCTGCGCCGCGCCCGACGGCCTTGACGATTCCGGCCCCGTCAATCCCGGGGGTATATGGCAAGGAGAGATTGACAGGATAATTTCCGGAGCGGATATAAGTGTCAACGGGATTAACGCCGGCGGCCTTGACCTCGACAACTGCTTGATGAGAAGAGGAAACGAGGGCCGGCACCTCTGAAATCGCCATGACCTCGGGCCCGCCGAAACGCTCGACACGGACAGCCTTCATTATTCTTTTCCTTTTGAGCACGGACAGCTGATGGATAACGGCCCCGTCCCGCCGGCAATCAAGGCAAGACACATCATAATTAAGGCAAAATTATACTCAAAGCCGTGGTTCATAAGGCTGAATCCATTTTTACCATGGACCGTGAAGATGGCCCCCAGCATAATGATGATAATGCCGACGGCGGCCTTCCTGGTTAGGAATCCAAGTAAAATGGCCAGGCCGCCCACGAACTCGCCCCAGGCGACGAGGGTCTGGATCACCGTCGGCAGGGAAGGATTCCACGCCGTCCCCAAACTTGTGCCGGCGCCGAAGACCTTGCCGAATCCGTGGTAAATAAAAATCACCCCCAGCCCGATCCGTAAAAACAATGACGCATACGGCTTCAACTTCTCGCAGCATTCGTTCATGTCTTTCCTCCTGCCTTTAAGGTTTTAGATATACGATTGAATAACCCGGTAATATTCCTGAATAGAGGCAAAGAAAACCGCCAGGACCTTGCCTATAATGACCGTGACAACGAAAAGAATAAACGTCAGGACAATTTTTTTCATTGTGGAATAGTTGGGGTTAATCCAAATAAGAGGGATGATGAATGGCCCCACGCACAGAAATCCGACAATAAGGGTAGATGTTCTAAAATACCATGAGGGTTTGGATTCCTTAAGGAGGTGCCCTTTCTTAGCGGGATCCAGAAACTCGCCGCAGTAGCGGCACTTAACGGCTTCTTCCTGGATTGCCTCAGCGCAGAAAGGACACTTCTTCATTTGTTTTGCCTTTCAAGCCGCTCCAACTCTCCCTGCTCCATGGCGTAACTGTGCGAGGCATCGGGGAATTGCCCCTTCTTGACTTCGGCGCAAAAACGGGTAATCCCCTCCTGGATGGAATCATTCAAATGAACATATTGTTTCACAAATTTAGGACGAAACCGGTCAAACAGCCCCAGGAGATCGTGCGTGACTAAAACCTGACCGTCGCATTCCTTGCCGGCGCCAATGCCAATCGTAGGGATAGAAAGTTTTTTTGTAATCATGGCCGCAAGGGGCGAAGGAATGCACTCCAGGACAACGCTAAAACACCCCTTCCCCTCGAGGGCCTTGGCATTGCGGATAATTTCCCGCGCGGCAGCGGCATCCTTTCCCTGGACTTTAAACCCGCCCAGTTTCTGTGCGGTCTGCGGGGTGAGCCCCACATGCCCCATCACAGGGATGCCGGCCCGGACGATATCCCCGGCCACTTTCAGACATTCGTCAAACCATTCTAATTTCACCGCGTCGCATCCGGCCTCTTCGACAAACCGTCTGGCATTCACGACGGCCATGGAGGGATCGGCCTGATAGGATTCAAAAGGCATATCCCCAACCACTAACGCCCTCTTGACCGCCCTGCGCACGGCCTTGGCATGATGCAGCATCTCGGTCATCCCCACCTGCGTCGTCGATTCCAGTCCCAGCACCACATTCGCCAGCGAATCTCCCACAAGGATGATGTCCACGTCTGTCCGGTCAATGAGGGAGGCCAAAGGATAGTCATAGGCGGTCAGCACAATAATCTTTTCGCCGTTTTTCTTCTTCTCCCGAATGCGTTCGATAGTTACCCGCTGACTCATAACTTCCTATCTTCCTTTCAAATACCGGTCTATATCCTCGGCGGCCTTTTGGCCGGAGGCCATGGCCTCCACCACAGACCCGCCTTTTATAACATTGCCGCAGGCAAAGACACCCTCCAGGGAGGTCATGCTGTTTTCTTCGCCTGCCCACAGCCCTCCGTCGGCATTAAGCCTCAAGCCGGGACAATCGCGGTTCATGAGGACATTCGGCCCATGCCCCACGGCCATAATGACGGTGTCTGCTTCGAAAACGAACTCGGAATCCGGCACAGGCATTAATTCCCACCGGCCTTGCGTCTCAACATCCGCATAGTCCAGCCGCACACATCTAACGCCGCTGACGAAATGGTGAACGTCGGCAATAAGCTCGAGGGGTTTAACCGGGGACTCCCAAGAGACGCCCTCCTCCTGGCCGTAGGCGCACTCCTGTTGAAATGCCCTTTTATCGTCCCAGGACCGCGGGGAAAGAACGGTTACTTTTCTGCTTGCCCCGCCTGGAGCGGGGCCTAACCGGACGGCAAGGCGCGCGCAATCGAGGGCCACATTCCCTGAACCGATCACCGCCACCTTGGCGCCCAACGGAAAATTAAGCTCCTTTCGCAAAAGAGCGCTTTCCCTGGCAAGATTAACGCGCATGAGAAATTCTTCCGCGTAATACACCCCCCCTAAATCTGCCCCGGGGATATCCGATAATTTAGGGATACCACCCCCTGTGGCCAAAAGGATGGCCTCGAATCCCTGTCTCGATAAGTCTTCAAGAAGAATTGTCCTGCCGACATAACAATTCGTTTTGAACTCCACACCGGATGTCTTTAACCCTCTGACTGCATCATCCAGAATTTTACGCGGCAGACGAAAGGCCGGTATGCCGTAGCGAAGGGCGCCGCCGGGCCTGTCCATCGACTCAAAGACCGCCACGCGATACCCCTTTTCTGCCAATTGCGCCGCCGCTGTCAATCCGGCGGCTCCGGAACCGACAATCGCAACTCTTTTGCCGGCACGCGCCACAGAAGGTTTCCTCTCCTTCACGGCAAACCGCGGATTGCCGAAATCCGCCGCATAACGCTCAAGGACGCGAATCCCTTTGCACCACCTACGAGGTGGTAGTTCTACCCTACGGACATCCTCTTGGTCAAATTGACCGGGACCCTCGCAAGGCGCCGGACAGATACGCCCGCAGATCGACGGAAAACAATTGGCTTCCTTGATTTTGCTCAAGGCGGCGCTGACATGACCGTCGCGAAGAAAACGGATAAATGCCGGGATGTCAATCCCCAAGGGACACCCCTTCAGGCAGAGGGGATCCGCACCCTGCAGACAGCGCCTGGCCTCCTCGATGACCGCCTTCTTCGGCAACCCCAGAGAGACTTCCTTAAAATTTTTAATCCGCCTGCGTGCGGGCTGGACATTCATAGATAATACAATAACCACGCACCACCTACGAGGTGGTGCGTGGTGCGTTCATACGCATTCTTAAATCCCGGAAATCCACGGAATGGCTGTCAAATTCAGGGCCTTCCACACAGGTAAAAACGGTTCTACCCCCCACCTTAAGGCGGCAGGAACCGCACATCCCCGTGCCATCCACCATCACGGTATTAAGCGTGACCTTGGTCTCAATGCCTCTTGCCCTTGTCAGCGAGCAAACCTCTTCCATCACGTCAACGGGAGCGATCGTATAAACACGCTGGACATTTTCGTCTTTCATCACGCGCTTGAAGATATCCACGGCTAATCCCTGATGCCCCTGCGAGCGTTCGTCGAGGGCAATAAAAATCTTATTGCAGGCCAGGCGCATCTGAGACTCTACCAATAATTCCCTTTTGGTTTTGGCCCCGATGATGCCGACGACCTTGTTTCCCGCCTTTTTCAATGCCCGCACAACCGGCAGGATCTGGGCTATGCCAATGCCGGTGGCCAGACACACCACGGTTCCCTTTTTCTCAATCGAGGCGGGCATCCCCAAAGGCCCCAGGACAGAATAAAGTGAGGCATGGATGGCCATCCCTCCCAATTGGCGCGTCGTTACCCCGATATGATGGACGATGATGGAAATCGTTCCCTTGAGCGCATCCGCATCCACCACCGTCAAGGGGATATGCTCACCGCCTTCTTCGGGAGAGACGCGTACAAATTGGCCCGCCTTGACCCTCGAGGCAATCTCCGGCGCACGAACATCCAAACGCGTCCAATTATTAAAAAGAATTTGTCTGTTCAGAATCTTAAACATATTGACCCCGGCCCCTAAATTCAGTGTTTTTGGACAGCCTTCATCAATTCTTTCAATGACCGTGTATTCAGGACATCTTCTTTTTTTGCCCATCCCCGACGGGCAATGGAAACGCCGAATTTCATGTAATCCAGATGCTCGATTCTGTGGGCATCCGTGTTAATGGCAAATTTCACGCCCTGCCTTCTGGCATAATAGACATTGGAAGAATTGAGATCCAGGCGCACGGGAAAAGCGTTGATCTCTAAAAAGACATTATTATCCACGGCGGCCCGACAGACCTCCTGGAAATCAAACGCATAAGGCTCGCGTTTGCCGATATGGACACCTGTCGGATGGGCGATGCCATGAACATATCTATTCTGGCAGGTCTTCACCAGCCGCCGGGTGAGCCGCTCCGGGCCCTGCTCAAAACCACTGTGAATGGAGGCAATCACGATATCGAATTCGCTCAAAACTTTTTTATTGTAATCCAGATTCCCTTCGGTGTCTATCTCAACTTCTGTCCCGAAAAGGACGCGGAAATCTTTTAACTTTTCGTTGAGGGCGTCTATTTCTCTCTTTTTCTTTTTTAAATCCTCCGCAGAGACACCCCCCGCCACCTTCAGATGCGCGGAATGATCGCTGACAGCAAGATATTGATACCCTCTTTTCTGCGCCGCCTCCACCATCTGGGCAATCGTATTATGCCCGTCCGACCATGTGGAATGCACATGCAGATCGCCTTGAATGTCTTTCGGTTCAATGAATATAGGAAGAGGCCGCGGCCTACCCGTACAAAATACACCCCACAATTCCTCCTCGCCGATTTCTTCTCTCAATTCCGGCGGGATGGACGGCAAACCTAAGGCCTTAAAACATTCTTCTTCTGTTTTACCGGCGAGCCTTTCCTCCGATTCCTCTCTAACGGCAAAAATGCCGTATTCACTGACCTTCATGCCTTTTTTAATGGCCAACTGGCGAAGTTTGATGTTAAAACTTTTTGACCCCGTGAAATAAAGCAGGGCGGCCCCAAAACTCTCGGATCCCACAACCCTCAAATCAACCTGGACATTCTCCGGTGTCAAAATCGAGGACTTGGTCTCGCCGTGGGCATTGACGATCTTGACCTGCGGCAGACGGACAAAGGCCTCCATCACCGCTTGCGGCTTGGCCGAATCAACAAGAATATCGATATCCCTGACCGTCTCGCAGCCGCGGCGCAGACTCCCGGCAGCGGCAATCCTTTTGACCTCCGGGAGATCTTCAAGGGCAGAGATAAAAACCCCGGCAATCTCGGCGGCTGTCCCCAGATTCATCCGCTCCTGCCCCTGACGGACAACCCTGATCCCGCGCAGAATATTCTCGATGGTTTTTTCCTGAATGCCGACAAGCCCTTGAAGCCTGCCTCCCTCCGCAGCCCTACGCAGGTCTTCCAGACTCTTAATCTTCAACGTCTCAAAAAATAGTCTGGCCTTTTTAGGCCCGATTGAAGGGACGCTGACAACCTCCAAAAGGCTCTCCGGGATTTCCTCAATGAGCTTCTCGTAGGCCGCCATCCTGCCCGTATCCAGGTATTGGGTGATTTTTTCGGCAAGCGTCTTGCCGATGCCGGGGATTTCCTCCAGGCGGTTCTCTCGGCGGATAAGCTCAATATCCTCCGAGAGATTGGCGATATTCTCGGCGGCCTTGAAATACGCCCGCGTCTTAAAGACAACCTCTCCTTTAATCTCAAGGAGTGTCCCCATCCGCTCCAGCAAATCGGCGACTTCTTTGTTTTTCATAGTCGAAATCCCTCGACTACGTCCTTCGATAAACTCGGGACTTCTCTCAGGATAAATTCCGACAATCATTTAAAAAAACACCCACGGAGGCGGTTTAGGCAGTTTGTTAACAACCCCCATAATGTGCCCCAGCAGAGAAAACGGCACCTTCGCGAGTGTCAGCGGCACCTTCAAGATGGCGCAGCCGCTCTGTGTGAGGCAGAATATCAGAAGGACAAAGACGAGAAAAATTCTCTTTCCGCGTTCCAAGCGGTTTCTCTTATCTACATTCATGAACTCACTCAACCTTCAGAAACAAGATGGACTCAACAGCCCCCTCCCGCAAGGTCGTTCTTGCCCCCACGGTTTTAATAAAGGCAAGGCTTTTGAGAAAAGGATGAACAACTCCATCGAGGATGACCTCCCGCTTGTCTTCCTCGGAAAGACGCCCTTCATAGCCCTGAATAATCTTCTCCAGCTCTTTCTTCTGCTCGTCGGCAAGGACAATCTCCCCTTCCAGAGTCTTGATGTTTTCTCTGAGATGCTCCTGCTCTTTTTGCGAGGCGCTGACATCCATCCCGCGGGACTGCTGGTCCCCCATCTCCTCCTCCAAGGCCGCGATCCTGTTCTGGGCGGCTGCCGTTTCCTCTTTTTTAACAGTGATTTCTTTTTCCACATCCGCCAGACGCCGATCGCTGCCGGATTTAAAGGCCTGCCGGCGCGTGTCCTGGGAGGCCGCCCACGTCTTGCCCCACTCCATGACACCTTCCAGCTTCCGGGCGATTCCCCCCGCCTGGGCGAACAACACCGCGCGATTGGGGCCGCTCAATCCAAAATCAATTTCTTTGAATGCCGGTGCCCCAGCCAAAGACAGCGACGGATCGTGATAAGTATCAATGGAGGTCTTCAAGGTCTGCCGCTGCAGGGCAATCAGTCCATAGTCATCCAGCACACAATATCCAGGCTGCACCTCATCGCCCAAAGGTGAGACGACATATTTGATCTTAATACCCTTATACTCTTCCTCCTGCAGGATAAGAGGCATTCGCTCGTCGAGCGCGGCGAACAGCCGCCGGGCCTTCTCTTCGTCTTGAATCTTCACGAAAAATAAAATATGGGGAATGGGGAACGATGCGCCTGTTTGAATATCCTTAAGATATCCGCCAAACTCATCGCCGAAGGCGGGAAGAATCTCCTCCTCTAGACTCATGCCCATCAGATCGCCGATATCCCGCAGGCCTGTAGGAGGCATATCCGGCTGCGCTTGTATCCTGGCTACTTCCTCTTTAAGCTGTTTCCAGGAATAACTGAAATCAAAACAATTCCCCCATTGATATCCCAGCACATCCTGAGGAATAAACCGTAAGGTTTTATTTTCCGCCGGCGGGCAGGAATAATGCGCGGCTATCTGCGGGTCCAAGCCGGCCTTGTCCAGGAACAGATCGAATTTAAAACTCGCGATGTCGTCTATCCGTCCGGAGAATGCAAAAAACTCAAACCCGGCCATGCGGCTGAAAATCTCTTCCCATTGCCGTTTGGTCTCGACGATTTTTGATCCCGCGCCCTCCGTGTCATCCTCCCGCTCTTTCTGAACCTCTTGTTCCAGCCGATCGATAAAACGGCTCATCTGTTCCCTAAGGGGCGCCAAAAACCGTCCTATGTCCAGATAACCGAATAGGCCTGCGGATTCCAATACCTGTTCCGCTGCCTTCTGAAAATGGGGATCAGCCTTGAGGGCTTTTTGGCGTCTTTGATAGACATCCACGCTTAAACGGGCGGACTTGTCCCCCATGCCGATAACCAAAATATCTTTAATGCGCACAAAACCCAGCTTCATGTTGACGCCGGGGAGCGTTACAAAATGAATCGTTTGATCTTCATAAGAGACGGTTTCCATGGAAGGGCTGAGACCGTATTGATTAAAGAATCCGGCCAGAGATTCGGCTAACTGGATATCGGAATCAATGCGCGTGGCCAGAAAAATGCTGGAGGACATCTCCTCGGCAAGACGGACAAGGGTCTCTGTCGTGGCCTCAGAGACAGAGGCAAGATCCAAAGAAGCAGGATAGACAGCCAGAGCCAATTCCTTCCCAAAGAATCTCTTAAAGACGGCCTGTGCGGCAGGATTCGAAATGGTTTGCTGAACTGACCTCATCGCCGCCTTTTGTGTCTGAGTCTGGCCTTTGTCCCAAAGAAGGCCGTAATTGACCTGGCACAGATTCTGCCAAAGCTGGGTGGCGGTCAGCTTTTCTATATTGGCCTCGATATCGGAGAACCGGACATAAAAAACAGCCCCCTGGGGAAGCACGTCTTCTAAGGTCATCTCTTCCTTGCGGGAAGAAATGACCCAGACACCTATGGCGGCAACGAGCATCAATACCGATAATCCTATGAATAATTTTTTCATGGTCTCTCCGATCTAATCTTTGATCCCAAAAAATTCTTTGGCGTTGCGATTCAACCGCTCCAAGGCGTCCTTTTCTTCCAGCCCTTTCAGCTGCGCATAAATCTTTAATGTCCTCACAACATCTCTGGGCTGCGCCTGAAAACCTTCGCCGGTCTGCGGATCCTTGTAATAAACCGGACAGTCCGTCTCAATCAGCGTCCGTTCAATCGGCGCACGCTCCATCGCCGCGCGAGACTGCGGACTGTAAGCCAAGCTGGGACTCGCCGAGACATAATAACCCTCTGCCAAGAGATCATCCAACACATCCACAGGGCCGCTGTACCAGTGGAAAACAGCCTTCTTCACGCCGACATCCTTAACCGTCTCAAAACACTCCTGCCAGGCGCCGCGTGAATGAACGACAGCCGGCACAGACAAGTCCCTGGCCGCCTCCAGGAATAGACGAAAGACCCGCCGCTGCTCCTGTTTCTTTTCCTCATTTTTACGCACATTTTTGTACCAGAAATCCAGACCAATCTCGCCAATGGCCGTCAAGGCATCTCTATTCTCATGAATGAGGGAAAGACACTCTTGCGCCTCCTCCTTGTCCGCCTCCGAGGGGTGCACGCCCATCCCCACATAAATCAAGGGGTGCTGCCTGGTGCGCCGAATCTCCAGATTCCTGCGGCAGGAATCTAAACCGATGCTGACGGCCACAACCCCCACGACCCCTGCTTGAACCGCGTTGTGCAAGTCCTCGTCAAGATGGTCCAACTGATCCAAATGGGCATGGGTGTCAATAATATTCATTGGTGCAGTCTCTGGTCGCTGGTCCCTAGGCACTAGCGACTGTTTAAAATAAACGTCACCGGCCCGTCGTTCGTTAGAGAAACATCCATCATGGCGCGGAACCGGCCAGTCTCCACTTTAAGATCATACGTGCGCAAGCGTTTCACAAAATCGTTGTAAAGCTCTTCCCCTTTTTGTGGGTCAGCCGCCCCGTCAAAAGAAGGACGCCTTCCTTGGACGCAATTGCCGTAGAGGGTAACCTGGGAGACAACCAAAATCTCCCCTTGGACATCAAGGCAGGAGCGATTCATCTTGCCTAGGGCATCTTCAAATATCCTTAACTGAACAATCCTGCCCGCCAGATATTCGGCGTCCTTAGGAGTATCCTCTTTCCCCACACCGACAAAAACCAGGATGCCTATGCCGATCTTCCCGACGACCTTTGAGTCAACCTCGACTTTGGCGTGCCGGACCCTCTGAATGACAGCCTTCATGCGTTTTCCTTTAAAAAATATTAATTTGATTATAGAGTCTCTTCCTGGAGCGGTCAACCCAAACGTTGACTCATTCGCGGGTTGACAATGATTTTAATCTATGCTACAAACAGGCCTATGAAACTTCTGGATGTCTTAGAGCAAAAATATTTTCCCAAACACGTCGTTGATATCCTCACCGCAGGCCGCATCACCGAGCTCTATCCCCCGCAGGCCGAGGCGATTCAAAAAGGGGTCCTCGACGGAAAAAACCTTCTCATGGCCGTGCCGACGGCCTCCGGGAAAACGCTCATGGCGGAATTGTGCATGCTCCAATCGATCCTGTTGCATAACGGCCGCTGCCTCTATATCGCGCCCTTGAAAGCCCTGGCCAGCGAAAAATACAATGACTTTAAAAATAAGTATGCCTCCTTAGGCATTGAGGTGGGACTTGCCATCGGCGATGCGGATACACCTCTGCCGCACCTGAACCGTTACAAAATCCTTATCGCCACGGCGGAGAAAGTGGATTCTCTCCTGCGCTCCAGGGCCCAAGGGTTGATAAACTCTTTGTCTGTGGTGGTCTTAGATGAAATTCACTTTATCAATGACGGCTCCCGAGGGCCGACATTGGAGATCCTGACAGCCCGCATAAAACAGCTTAACCCCGCGGTCCAGATATTAGCCCTGAGTGCCACCGTCAGCAATGCCCAGGAAATGGCTGATTGGCTCAGTGCCGAGCTTGTGTCCAGCAGCTGGAGGCCTGTTCCCTTAAAAGAGGGCGTCTATTACAATGAAATGATTCAGTTCCATCGCTATGGGACACGCCTCGTGCGCGAGGACCCGCCGGATGACTTGAGCAAACTAACCCTCGATACGCTGCGCGGCAAGGGACAGGTGTTGATCTTCGTGAATTCCCGGCGCTCCACGCAGGCCGTCAGCCGGGAGATTGGCAAAAATATCGCCCCCCTCTTAACGGCGCAGGAAAGACAGCAACTGGCCGCTCTCTCGAAAAAAATTGCCGGTCCCCCGGGCGATACGACCAAGGTATGCCGTAAATTAGCCGATGCGGTGGTGCAGGGAGTGGCCTTTCATCACGCCGGCCTCAAGCCGAACCAGCGGGATCTCGTCGAACAGAACTTCAAAAACAATCTCATCAAGGTCATTGCGTGCACGCCGACCCTGGCGGCAGGCGTGAACCTTCCGGCCCGGCGGGCGATTATCCGCGACTGCAAACGCTACGAGAACGGCTTAGGCCAGGCGTACATCCCTGTTTCAGAATACAAACAGTGCGCGGGGCGCGCGGGCCGGCCACAATTCGACGATTTCGGCGAGGCCGTCCTTGTGGCCAAATCGCATTCGGAATTAAGCACCCTTTTTGAACGCTACATCCAGGCGGCGCCGGAACCGATCACCTCAAAACTCTCCAACGAATCGGCCCTGCAGATCCATATCCTCTCTTCCATCGCCGGCGGCTACGTGCACGATGTCAAGGGCATGTTCGATTTTATCCAGCACACCTTCCTGCATCATCAACGGCTGACTCCCTGTCTGCCGGATCTCATCAACCGGATTTTTGATTTTCTCTACAAAGAAAAATTCATCGAAAAAAGCCCTGCCTACCGGCAGGCAGGCGGCACCCGTTTTTTCGCCACAGCCTTAGGGAGCCTCACCAGCCGCCTCTACATCGATCCTGTCTCCAGCATTACGCTGCGTAACGGCCTCAACGCCCTGAATCAAAAAAAGACCTTTTCCTCCATCGGCGCCCTGCATCTTATCTGTTGCTGCCCCGACGGCCCGGCCCTGAATGTCGGAAAGAAAGACATGGAAGACTTGGAGGATTTTGCCTCGCAGTGCCGCGAAGAGCTTATCCTGACGCCGGAAAACCATCCCGATTTTGAGGATCTCTACAGCTATTTCTCGACGCTTAAAGCCGCCTGGATGCTGGGACAATGGGCGGAGGAGGAAAAAGAAGAGATCCTCTGCGACCAATTCGGCGTCGGCCCCGGAGACATTTACCGCCATATCGAGGCGGTCCAGTGGCTTTTGTATGCCGCCGGAAGCATTGCCCGTCTTCTTCACTACAAGCAGTTGACTTTTGATCTGGAAAATCTGAAAAACCGCGTCCGTTACGGCATCAAGGAAGAACTGCTGGAGCTGGTTCAACTGAAAGGCGTAGGCCGCATCCGCGCCCGGCAGCTCTACGCAAAAGGATTCAAACGCCTCTCGGATCTGCGGTTGACAACCGTGGAAGACTTAAGCCAGCTCAAACAAATCGGCAAGACCCTGGCCGAGGACATCTTAACGCAGATCTCCGCTAAAAAAAATCATCAAAACCACAATTCCTCTTAAGTAATATATTCTGTTTTCTTATGATATCCAGGGATGTTCTTAAAAAAATATTCGTAGCCTTTTGTTTTGCCGCCCTCTGTCTTGCCGCGTACGCCAACAGCCTTCTTAACGGTTTTCTCATGGATGATTATCCCATGCTCATAAAAAATCGGCATCTGGGCAGTCCGTCGTTCCTGCAATTGGTTGTCCCCGAACAAGCACAGCAGCTGCTCTATTTCCGCCCCGTGACCCATCTTTTAAATCTGATAACTTACAGCTGGTTCAAAGAGAATCCCGTGGGATATCACCTCTTTAACCTGTCCCTGTTCTATCTGGCCTGCCTTTCCCTCTACGAACTCCTTACCTTAACCATAAAAGATAGACACATCCCCCTCTTGACGTGTGTATTTCTTTGCACTCATCCCATTAACGGACTTCTTGTCAATTACAAAAATGCCGGCGGCCTCACTTTATTGATACTGGCCGCGAATCTAAGTCTTATTCATTTCCTGACCGCCGGGGAACATCGGAACAAAATCCCGCATTACGCTTTAGGGTTAACCTGGCTTCTGGTTGCCCTGTTATGCCATGAAATCGTTCTGGCCTTCCCCCTATATCTGGCGGCTATTGTATGGTATCTGAAAAAAGGCACCCTCAAAGACATCCTATCTTCCTTCTGGATGATAGGTATCGTTTTCATCCCCTATCTGTTCTTTCGGGTCAATTTTTTTGAAGTAAAGGCCAACCTTATCGGCACAATCTCCTCCTTGCATATTTCCCTCCTAAATTTTTTCGCCACCTATGTCCAATTAATCCTGTGGTATATCTCCAAACTTCTTACTCTCAAAGGCATTGTCTTGATGTGGGGCACACCCGTCATAAAAAATCCCGCCGCTTCTTGGGGACTCGTCGGGTTGGGAGGAATGGGTTTTCTGGGAGTTCTAGGAAGACTCGCCCAAAAGACAAAACGCGATGAAATCTCGCTGGCCATCGCATGGATAGGAATAGGTTTCTTACCCGTTGCCTGGGCCTGTCTTTCCAGGCCGCTTTTTGGCATTATCATCGAACCCCATTGGCTTATCTTTTCATCCATAGGATATTTCCTGTTGCTGGCCATCCTGCTCGCAAAGCTCAGAAACTTTATCAATTCCAAGTTGTATGCTGTCCTTCTGGTCAGTATCGGGCTTTTCTATTTAACCGGCACATGGAATTATAATTATCTTTGGGGTGACCAGAAACGCTATTGCCGCTACTGGCAAGCCCTGTCACCCTATGCGTACGGGCCCAACTTCTGGCTGGGATATGCTTATCTGGAAGAAGGAAATTACCGTCAGGCCAGGGATCCCTTCACAAGGATTTTAAAAAGCGGCGTCCGGGATTTTGAGACATTAGGGAATTTAGGGCTTGTCGAATATCGCCTCGGGAATTTCAAGACGGCTCTCAACTTCTTTCAGGAATCCCTGGCGATGAACCCCCGTTATGCCGATACCCATTACTATATCGGGGACATCTATCTAAAAAGCGGACAACTGAAAATGGCTGAGAAATTTTTCATCCAGGCCGTTCGACTCGACCCGTCCCTCATTGATTCCCAAAAAAAATTAACCCTGATCCGACAAAGACAGGGCGTTAGGTGATTAAAAGGGACAGCGAATTATGTATTGTCCCCCTGTCTTTCTCCTGTCTTCAAAGGACAATGCCGAAGGCCGCAACGGCAATGAAATACACCAAAAACGTCACCAAGACCACCCCTATAAAATTAAGGACAAGACCGGTTTTGGCCATCATGGGGATAGTGATTTCCCCGCTGACAAAGACAATGGCATTGGGCGGTGTCCCCACCTCATCAATGGGGGACAAATTAGGTATTATGTCCCTTTATTATTCCAAGGCGCCCCAGTCCGCCCTCGCTGAAGCCGCGGGCGGCCGATTCGTGCGGCGCCGCACGAATTGTAGTGTAAATTGTCGCCGGCGGGCGGAAATTGTAGTGTAAAATCTACTTTCTTAGAAAATCTTTCTTATTTGGGCCGACAGGAACGTCAAAAGGATGCCCTGGACTTCCCTTAGTTCACGGCGCAAGGCTTCGCGTTCCTCCAGCTTCTTTTTAAAATCCTCCGGGATCTCCTTGCCGAGGTAGGTGTGCAGCACCTTCTTTCCTTCGCGCCGCTGCAGGTAATAATACCTCCGGCCGGAGATCAGACGCTCCTTGATGGTGCCCCGCGGCAATTGGGCAAGCCGGGCGTAAATCCTCTCTCGGGCGTTAAAATAGTAATTTTCACTGTGCTCTGCTTTGGCCTTTGCCATTGTTCATGAGCCCGCATAAGGCGGGCGATAGCGGATGTAAGTGACGAGGCGAATGAACCCCGAAGTCTGCGCAGTCTATTTCGAAGAAATGCACAAGCGTTTAGACGAGGGGTCAATGCCCGGCGATACGAAATTTGCTTTACTCCCCCTGCGGATTACAAGTAGTTCGCCGTTTTGATCCTGCGCTCCAGGTGATAGACCAGAAAATTATTCAGGATATATTTCAGCTCGCTTTTAACCGTCTTGGTCAGCCCCAGCCGCAGGCACCCCTGCCAGGGGCTTTGCTCGACGTGAAGAATCGAGGCAATCGTCCCGTGGGAAATAGACGTCAAACTCATCGCCGGCACACAACAACGCGGACAGATCAGCCCCCCCGATTTCAAGCTGAATTTGGCTTTACCGGCAACTTTCTTCTGGCACTTCACGCAGGAATCAATATGGGGCCGGAACCCGGAAAACAAAAGAATCTTGATCTGAAAGATGTACACCAGTTTGTCGATGTCACGCAGAGATCCCAGGGCGTTTAAACAATCCTGCATCAGGTGATAAACTTTTATGTTGGCCTGTTCCAGAGGCATCACGACATCGACCAATTCCAAGATATAATTGGCCGCGAGACTGCGCCGGTAATCCTGGCGGACGGGAAAAAAATACTCCTTTAAATCACACTGACTGACCAGATGCAGTTCGGATGTCCGGGAAGGATAATAAACAATATCATTGACGGAGAACCGGTCGATGTGACTGCCGAATTTTTTCGGGTCATTGCGGATCCCTTTCAGAATCCCTTTGAGTTTGCCGTAATCCTTGGTAAAAAAAGCGGCGATCCGGCTCGTTTCCCTGAAGTCAAACGTCTTGAGGACGATCCCTTCGGTCTTAAGGATCATTTCAGTCGCAAGTCGCAAGTTGTAAATCGCAAGCTTATCACTTACAACTTACCACTTACGGCTGTTTCCGTTTTTTTTCCCAAATAAATCAATATCTCCTGCTCTTTCTTGCGCATCCTTTGGATGTCCTGCGGGCGATGGTCATCATAGCCCAGCAAGTGCAGGATGCCGTGAATCACATAGAGAATAATCTCCCTCTCCAGAGATGTCCGGTAAATCCCTGCATTGTAGGCGGCCGTATCTGCCGAAATGACGATATCCCCCATCAACTCTCCTCGTCTTGCCTTAGAGTCTCGGGAGATACCCCCTTCCCTGAGATCAAAGGCCAGGACATCGGTCGCATAGTCTCTGTGCAAAAATTTCTTATTCAGGGCTTTAATCTTCTGCGAAGAGACGAAGACGACGCCGAGCTCGGCCCGGCGCACCTTTTCATACCGGAGAATCGTCTTCGTGATCCTGGTAATCCGAGGAAGATTGAGGGCTATCCTGCTCTGGAGATTTTCGACCGCTACTTCCATCCCTGGCATCCTTCGACTCGCTTCTTGTCCTGCCGGAACCGTTTTTCTTTTCCGGGTATTTGACGCGGGCGTGATACATCGCCCCCAAGATGCGTATAAACGTCAATGAGACTTTATTGATTTCTTTTAAGGTGAGGTGGCATTCGTCCAGCTGGCCGTCGATGAATTTGTTGTTAACGATTTTTTTGACGGTCTCCTCAATCTTAGGAGGGGTGGGCTCATCGAGGGCCCGGGTGGCCCCTTCCACGGAGTCCGCCAAAAGGACAATGGCCGTCTCAGGGCTCTGCGGCTTAGGCCCGGGATAACGAAAATCATTCTCGTCGACTTTCTCGTCTCCTTGAGCCTCCTCCAGCGCCTTTTGATAAAAATAGTGCATGAGGCTCGTCCCGTGATGCTGCGGGATAAAATCCATGATAGCCGGATTCAATTTATATTTCCGGGCTAATTCCATGCCTTCCTTCACATGGTTGAAAATAACCAGACGGCTCACATTAGGCTCGATATCGTCGTGTTTGTTGTATCCCATCATCTGGTTTTCGGTGAAATATTCGGCCTTGGATAATTTTCCGATATCATGATAATAAGCCCCCACGCGCGTAAGGAGGGCATTGGCCCCGATGCTGTCCGCCGCCGCCTCCGACAGGTTGCTGACAACCAGGCTGTGGTGATAGGTCCCCGGCGCCTCCAGGATCATCCTTTTAAGAAGCGGCTGGTTAAAGTCCGAAAGTTCCAGGAGGCTGAAATTGGTAACGACACCGAAGAGGTATTCAAAGACTTTTAACGTCCCCATGACGAGGAAGGCCGCAATGAGACCATTGGCAATGGAGGGGTACAGATACTGCACCACAAAATCTTTTGCGAGAAATGCACGGTAATCCGGATGCAGCAGCGCCAGACAAATGATGTGCGCCACACTGACAAATACCCCCGCGCCCATAATCTCGCCGCGGGTGCGCGCCCCGCGCACCGTATAAGCCCCCATAAGACCTCCGATAAAAAAAGTGGCCGTCAGGCCAAAATCACTTCCTAAGATAAGCCCCGCCAGGACACTGCCGGCAAGAGCCATGAGAAAGGCCAGCTGCAGGTCATTGAATAAAAGCATGGTGAGAATGGAGACGGCGGCGGCAGGGATATAGCGGAAAGGGATATCCGAATAACGGACAACGACGTGTGCGGCAAAAACACACAAAGCCAAGAGAAGCCCCAGTCTCAAAAATAGCTTCAGGCTGGCCTTATGCGAGAGATGCATCTGGACTCCCAAAAACAGAAGGAAAAAGGGAATCATCAGGGAATATCCTGCCGCCCAGCAGAAACTCCCGAGAGCGATGACAACGAAAAACGAAAGGGAAATGTTGGCGATGTTTTCCCTGGTGTGTTCTTTAACCCTTGTGAGCATCGTCGTAGGCCTCTATGATTCGCTGGACAAGTTCGTGCCGCACCACATCGTCACCAGTCAAATGGACGAATTTAATCCCCTCAATGTTTTTAAGGACGTCCTCGGCATCCACCATGCCGTTGGGCCCTCCCTTGGGCAGGTCGCTTTGAGTGACATCGCCGGTAATGACGGTCTTGGAATCGAAGCCGAGCCGCGTTAAAAACATCTTCATTTGAAACGGCGTGCTGTTTTGGGCCTCATCCAAAATGACAAAGGCATCATTGAGCGTCCTTCCGCGCATAAAGGCAAGAGGCGCTACCTCAATGATCCCCTGTTCGGTATAGCTCTCCACCTTGGCCGCATCCATCATATCGTAGAGGGCATCGTAAAGAGGCCGCAAATACGGCAGGACTTTTTGCACCATATCGCCGGGGAGAAACCCCAGGCTCTCCCCCGCTTCGATGGCCGGACGGGTCAGGATAATACGACGGACCAGCCCTTTCTTGAGGGCGTTCACAGCCATCGCCATGGCCAAATAGGTCTTGCCCGTTCCCGCCGGGCCGATCCCGAAGACAATATCATAATGCTTGATGGCATCCACATACTCGATCTGTCCCTTGGTCTTAGGCGTAACCAGCGTGCCGGAGATGGCAACATCGATCTTCTCCTTGGCCAATAATTTAAAATCAACACCCTTCTCCGGCTGGGCCAGCTTCAGGGCATAGGTGATATCCCGTGTCTTGATCTCCCCGCCCTTTTCGATGAGGCCGATCAGGTAATCAAACATGTCACAGGTTTTATTGACCTGCTGATCCTGGCCGCTGATCTTGAGCCCTTTGTCACTGCGCACAACCCTCACCTTTAATTCTTTCTCGATCAGACGAAGATTGCTGTCATAGCTCCCGAAAAGGATCTGAAGTTTCTGCGGGTCATCAAGGGGGATGGTTCTGTCCATTCGTCCTCGCAGTCACCTAGGGGGTGGGAATCTGGATAACAATACCCGGCTGGATTTTATCAGGATTGGGGATAACAGCCTTGTTAGCCTCGTAAATCCTCGGCCATTTGCTGTAAGAATCGTAAAATTTCTTGGAAATTTTTTGAAGGGTATCGTCCTTCTCAACTGTATATTCTACGAAACCTGCGGCGGATTTTGCCTGCAGACTTTCCGACGGGAGAACAACCACATCCATGCTGGCAGAGAGGGGTCTTGGGCGGGAAGATGTCGATGGCTTCTCTAGGGAGGGCACCGTATAGAGCTCTTCCTCTCCCGGAGGAAGCTCGCCGGCCCCTTTAGAAATCTCAAGGACATATGTTTTACGCGTGCCTTTATATTGACTGCGGTCTTCCGCCTGGGGGGTCCCCGCTAAATATCCAGCGTTACCTTCGCCCATCTCCTGATCCACCCGGGGCTTGTCTTGCGTATAGCTTCTCATCTCAATCCCCGTTGTCCCGCATCCAGCCACAAACACACCCAAAACGAAAAAGATACCGGATCCCCAAAAATATTTACGCATCTTTGATTCCCTCCTCAATTAATAAAAAATGTTATCCGACTTTTAGTCCCAATTCTTTCAACTGCCTTGAATCCACCTGTGTGGGGGCATCCGTCAAAAGGCAATTGCCCTTCTGTGTCTTTGGAAAGGCAATCGTATCCCGGATGGACTCTAACCCTGTTAAAATCGCCACCAGCCGGTCTATGCCAAAGGCCACACCGGCATGCGGCGGGGCGCCGTATTCAAATGCCCTTAAAAGAAACCCAAACCTCTTTTCGGCCTCTTGGGAAGTTAAACCTATTATATCAAATATTTTCTTCTGCATATCTTTTTTATGAATACGTATGGAACCGCTTCCCAGCTCGTTGCCGTTGAGAACAAGGTCATACGAACGGGCCCGCACCTTTTCATACTCCCCTTGTTCGATAAAGACAAGGTCTTCCTCCCGCAGGGACGTAAAGGGATGATGCTCGCTCTCCCAGCGCTTTTCCTCCTCGTTGAATTTGAACATCGGGAAATCGACGATCCAGGCAAGCGAAAACGCCTCCCCCTGTTTTCTTAAGTCAGGTTTGTCGCTGTGATATTCCTTCATAGCCTGGGCATGGGTCATGCGGGGAAAAGGGATGGATATCTCCACACCCTTCACCTCCCTAAAAATCGTTTGAAATAATCTTTCGGCCAGCGCAAAGATATCCTCCTCTGTGACAAAAGACATCTCGATATCCAATTGGGTGAATTCGGGCTGGCGGTCCGCTCGCAGGTCCTCGTCGCGAAAACACTTGACGATCTGATAATACCGGTCTAGACCTGCGACCATCAGCATCTGCTTAAAAAGCTGCGGAGACTGCGGCAGGGCAAAGAATTCGCCGACGTTAAGGCGGGAAGGCACTAAAAAGTCCCTCGCCCCCTCAGGCGTCGATTTCGTCAAAACGGGGGTCTCCACCTCGATAAACCGCTCGCTGTCCATAAAATGGCGGACAACCGAACAGAGTTTATGCCGCACCTCAATGGTCTGAAGCATCTTGGGCCGGCGTATGTCCAAGTAGCGGTAAGTCAAACGCAATTCTTCCGAGACTTGCGCATTATCGTCAATCTCAAAAACCGGCACCTGGCTGGGGTTGAGGATCTCCAGCTTTTGTGCGCATAACTCAACCTCGCCCGTCGGGATGTTAGGATTGGCCTTAGGGCCTGGCCGCACGGCCACCTTGCCTGTCACACGGATGACAAATTCCGGACCCAGCGTCTGGGCTGTCTCATGGGCCGGCTTGCTGACGGACGGGATAAAAACCACCTGGGTCAGGCCATAACGGTCCCGCAGATCAATAAAAATCAGTTTTCCGTGATCCCGCCGGGCCCCCACCCATCCGCACAACGTCACTTCCTGGCCGCCCTGCTCTTTCCTCAACTCGCCGCACGTATGTGTCCGCAGCATAAGTTTTATACCTTCCCTTTCTTCAATATCTCCCTAAGCTCTGTCAACCCCACTTCCCTTTGGTTTCCTGTTGCCATATCCTTAAGGGCAACAACACCCCTTTTATTTTCTTCTTCCCCCAAGATGACGGCATAACGACTTCCAGCCTTGTGGGCAGAGCGCATCTGACTCTTCAATGAGGAAATCTTATAATCAATATCGCTTGGAATTCCCGCGCCCCGAAGCATATTCAATATATGGAAAGCCTTGGGGAATACATTCTCGTCTAAGGCAATCACATAGGCCGTCAGGGCAGACGCTGCCGGTTTAGGCTCTGAAGACATGGCCAATAAGACGCGCTCCATCCCTAAGGCAAAACCGATGGCATCCGCCTGCGGCCCGCCGAGCTCAGACACCAGATTATTGTACCGGCCCCCTGCGCTGAGGGCATCCTGGATCCCTAAAGAGGTGTCAGAGATCTCAAAAACCGTATGTGTATAGTAATCCAGCCCCCTGACCAAATAAGGAACCTCGTCGAAGGCGATCTCCAGGGCATTTAATGCCTCTTTCACGCGCCCATAATAATCCCGGCTCTCTTGGGAAAGATGCTCATAATCGGCGTGTAGATGCTCGATGACTGCCCGGCATTCTTTATTCTTACAGTCCAGGATGCGAAAGACGTTATACTCCAATCTCTTTTGGCAGTCCTCGCAAAGTCTGGAGCGCTGTGCGGCAAGTTTTTGACGCAGCCCATTTGAAAAATTCTCCTTATCTTCGCAGGATCCCAAAGTATTAATTTTCAACCGGAATCCCTGAAGGCCGAAGGCCTTCAAGATATTCACATTCAAGGCGATCACCTCGGCGTCGAGATAGGGATTCCCCGTGTTCGGGCCGATGACCTCTGCGCCGATCTGATGAAACTGCCGGAGTCTCCCCTTTTGCGGCCGTTCCCCGCGGAACATCGGGCCTATGTAAAACAGCTTCGTGAGGCTTTCCTGACGGTCGATGCTGTTCTCGACATAAGCCCGGACAACAGGGGCTGTCCCCTCGGGCCTGAGGGAGAATCCCTCCTTGCCGCTTGAGGACAACTCCAAAAGCTGTTTGGCCACAACCTCGCTCGTCTGTCCCAACGAACGCCGAAAAAGCCCTGTCTCCTCAAAAATGGGTGTGCGTATCTCCTGATAATTATAATCCGCCAGGATGCGGCGGGCCTTGGCCTCAATCTCCTGCCATGCACCCGCCTCAGACGGAAAGATATCTGCTGTACCTCTGGGAATCGAAAATTGCTTAGTCATAAAGAATTCATGATACAAAAAAGGGAAAAGAGCATTTTGTTTCGCCAACACCGCTCTTTCCCCTCATGAATCGATCTAAAATTATTTTATCTTTTGCTTCATCTCCAGGCCGGGCTTGAAGATGACGACTTTGCGCGGAGGGACCGGGACACTCTCGCCAGTTCTTGGATTACGCCCGAAGCGCGCCTTTCTCTCCTTGATTTTGAATACGCCGAAGTTGCGCAGCTCGACTTTTTCACTGCGCACCAGGCTGTCTACAATCACGTCAAAAGTCTTCTGCACGATCTTTTTGACATCCACCTGCTTGATGCCGGTCATGTCTGTTATTCTCAGGACAATGTCTTTTTTGGTCATTGAGGCCACCTCCTAATGGTAAATATCGTAACAACAAGATGTTACAGTGTCAAGGAAAAGTTCCCTTCACCCACCAATTCCTTAATCTCATTCATCAGATGTTCGTTAGGCGTAACAAAAAGATCTTCTCCCACAAGGATTTGGACGCTTTTATGGGATTTGGTGTCTAGTCTTAAATAAACAGGGACACTGCCGGGAGAGCGGGAGAGTCTTTCCCTCAAGTCTTTCAACTTTTCCTGCCCGACAACGGCGAGATCAACGTTGATTGTCTTTATGGCCCCATAGACATCGTGGACGCGCTTGATATCCGTCACGACAATCTTCGGCTCTTCATCCCGACGGCTGACGCGTCCGCTTAAGAAGACCACTTCCCCTCCATTCAGATAGGATGCCAAAGTCGTATAGGCTGAAGGAAAGACCACCGCTTCAACCTCTCCATCCATATCTTCCAATTTAAGAATGGCCATGCGCTCATTGGTCTTTCGCGTATTGGTAAGTTTCACCTCTTCCAGAAGCCCCACCAGCTTAACCTCTTCACCATCAATGGCTTCTTTCAAATTTTTTATCGAATAATTACTGAATTCTTTTATTTCCGCTCTGTAATGAAGCAAGGGATGACCGCTGATATAAAATCCCAGTATCTCTTTTTCAAAAGCCAGAATCTTGTTTTTGGGCCACTCTTTGATGTTCGGCAGATTTTTTTCGGCCCCGGAGGTGAACCCCCCCGACTCTCCCACAAGATCAAAAAAGGACACCTGTCCGACAGCCTTTTCCTTTTGGCTGCGTGCCCCGGCCCCCAGCGCCCGCTCCAGCACCTCCATCATCTGCGAACGGAAGGCCTGAAAACAATCCAATGCCCCGGCCTTAATCAAGCTTTCCATGACCTTTCTATTCACCAGACGCAAATCCACCCGTTCGCACAGGTCAAACAAGGAAGCGTACATCCCCTTTTCTCTATTCTCAACGATAGAATTAATAGCGGTTGAACCGACATTTTTCAAGGCTAAAAGGCCGAAACGTATCGTATGGTCGTCGACAACATCAAAATCCTTCCTGCTTTGATTGATATCGGGGGGAAGGATGCCGATTCCCATCGCCTCGCATTCCTTGACGTACTCGACAATCTTGTCCGTATTATCCTTTTCGCTGTTGAGAAGGGCGCACATAAACTCGACCGGATAATTCGCCTTCAGATAAGCCGTCTGATAAGAGATAACGGCGTACGCGGCCGAATGGCTGCGGTTAAAGCCGTACCCGGAGAAATAATCAATGAGATCAAACAAGCGATTCGCCTTTTTTTCGTCAATACCGCTGGTTTTATAACACCCGTGAATGAAATCCTGGCGCATCTTTTCCATGACGGACGCGATTTTCTTGCTCATGGCCTGGCGCAGGTGATCGGCCTGAGTCATGGAAAAGCCGGCCAGGGCAACGGCAATCTTCATGACCTGTTCCTGATACACGATGATACCATAAGTTTCTTTCAGAATAGGTTCAAGCTTTGGATGATCGTATTTAACCTGAACATCCCCGCGCTTGCGCTTGATAAAATCATCCAGCATCCCGCTTCCCATAGGGCCCGGACGGTACAACGCCAAGACGGAAATGATATCTTCGAATTCGGAAGGTTTAATCTTCTTAAGAAGCTCGCGCATCCCCGCGCTTTCCAACTGAAAGACGCCGAAGCTGTTGGCATTGCCCAAAAGTTCATAAGTCTTTCGGTCTCCGAGGGGAATCGTGTGGATATCCATTTGGATATCATGCCGTCTTTGGATCAACTGGACCGCCTCACTGATGACCGTGAGTGTGCGCAGCCCTAAAAAGTCCATCTTGAGAAGGCCGATTTTTGCAATCGCATTCATCGCAAAACCGGTTGTGACCTGGCCCTCGCTTGTTTTAAAAAGAGGCACATATTCATCCAAAGGCTTATCCGCAATCACCACCCCTGCCGCATGAGTCGAGGCGTGGCGGTTTAACCCTTCTAAAACTTTAGCCGTCTCAAGAATCTCAGCCGCGGTTTTGTCCTCCTTGCACAGCTTTTCCAGCTGCGGCTCTTTCACCAGGGCATCTTCGATGGTGATCCCCAGTTCCGCCGGAATCAGCTTGGCAATTTTATCCACCTGCGCATAAGGGACCCCTTTAACCCTTCCCACATCTCGGATGGCGGCGCGCGCCTGCATCGTCCCGAATGTAATAATCTGGGCAACTTTTTCTTTGCCGTATTTCTGGGTCACGTAGTCAATGACCTCCCCGCGGCGCTCATAACAAAAATCGATATCAATATCGGGCATCCCCTTGCGGTCGGAGTTGAGAAACCGCTCAAACAAGAGTCCGTAGACTAACGGATCCAGATCCGTGATCCCCAACAGATAGCTCACGAGGCTTCCGGCGGCGGAGCCGCGCCCGGGCCCGACGGGAATCCCTTTTTGCCGGGCGAAATTAATAAAATCCGATACAATCAGAAAATAGCTCGCAAAACCCATCTTCTCGATGACCTTCAACTCATGGTTGAGGCGGTCCAGGATTTCCTGGGTTGCATGGGAATAACGCCTCTTGAGGCCCTCCTCACACAATTCCCTGATATAGGCCTCCTTTGTTTTTCCTTCGGGCGGCGTGAACCGGGGAAGGTGGATTCGATCGAAGTCGAGATTTAATTGGCATTTATCGGCGATTTCCACGGTATTGGCCAGGCCCTGCGGAATCCAGCTAAACTCCCGACGCATCAAATCAGGGTCCTTAAAATAAAATTGGTCCGTCTTCAGCCGCATGCGTTTGGGATCGTCCAGGGTGGACTGCGTCTGGATACATAAGAGGGCCTCGTGCGCCGTAGACTGGGATTGCTCCAGATAATGGACATCATTCGTCACAACGATGGGGAGATCCAGCTCCCTCGCGATTTTTAACAGCCCCTCATTGACAGTCTTCTGTTCCGGAAGGCCGTGGTCCATGATCTCAAGATAAAAGTTCCCTTTCCCGAATATGTGGTGAAGGTCATCCGCAGTCTTGAGCGCTGTGTTATAGTTTCCCTGCTGGAGATGCCAGGAGAGTTCGCCTTTCAGGCAGGCGGAGGTCCCCAATAATCCCTTGGCGTATTGAGCAAGGATCTCCTTGTCCATGCGCGGGTAATAATAAAATCCCTCCAGATAGGCGAGGGAGACCAGCTTCATCAAATTGTGGTAGCCTTCGTTGTCCCGTGCGAATAAGACCAGGTGAGAAACCCCGCCCTTCTCTCGGGATTGTTTGTCTAGACGGCTTCCTGCGGTAACCACATAGGCCTCGCAGCCGATGATGGGCTTCACTCCCATGGCGGTCGCGGTCTGGTAGAAGTCAATGGCGCCGAACAAATTGCCGTGGTCGGTTATCCCTAAGGCGGGCATTTTGTAATCGACGGCTTTCTGAATTAAATTTTTGATGCGGCAGGCCCCGTCCAGAAGACTATACTGGGTGTGGACATGGAGATGGACAAAATCGGAAGGATTCATTTGATTTCAGTCTCTAGTCGCTTGTGACTAGTCCCTAGAGACAAGAGACTAGCAACAGATTTATTCCCACTCAATCGTGGAGGGCGGCTTTGAGCTTATATCATAAACCACACGGTTAACGCCTTTGA